>DATDDW010000378.1:0-6427 GCA_036523615.1 Sphingomicrobium sp. | reverse complement strand
CGGCCGGGCCGGCGGTATCCTTGTAGGGATCGCCGACCGTGTCGCCGGTCACGGCGGCCTTGTGTGCCTCCGAGCCCTTGCCGCCGTAATTGCCGTCCTCGATGTACTTCTTGGCATTGTCCCAGGCGCCGCCGCCCGAGGTCATCGAGATGGCGACGAACAGGCCCGAGACGATGACGCCGATCAGCAACGCGCCGACCGCGGCGAAGCCCTGCGCCGCACCGGCGATCGCGCGAACGACGAAGAAGATGAGGAGCGGGGCGACCACCGGCAGCAGCGAGGGGATGATCATCTCCTTGATCGCCGCCTTGGTCACCAGGTCGACCGTGCGCGCGTAATCGGGCCGCGACGAGCCATCCATGATGCCCTTGTTCTCGCGGAACTGCCGGCGGACTTCCTCGACCACAGCTCCGCCGGCGCGGCCGACGGCCATCATGCCCAGCGCTCCGAATAAATAGGGGAGCAGCGCGCCGAGCAGCAGGCCGACGATCACGTACGGATTGGCAAGCGAGAAGTTGATGTCGGCGTAGGACACGCCGAGGTTCGCCGCGAAACGGTTGAGGTCGGTGGTGTAGGCGGAGAACAGGACCAGCGCGCCCAGGCCCGCCGAGGCGATCGCATAGCCCTTGGTCACCGCCTTGGTGGTGTTGCCGACGGCATCGAGCGCGTCGGTACGCACGCGGACGTCGGCTTCGAGGCCCGACATTTCGGCGATGCCGCCGGCATTGTCGGTGACCGGACCGTAAGCGTCGAGCGCAACGACCATGCCGGCAAGCGACAGCAGCGATGTCGCGGCGAAGCCGATGCCGATCAGCCCGGCAAGGTTATACGCGACGATGATGCCAATGCAGATGACGAGCGCGGGAAGCGCGGTCGCTTCCATGCTCACCGCCAGTCCCTGGATGATGTTGGTGGCGTGGCCGGTCTGCGAGGAACGGGCGATCGCCTGCACCGGGCGATGGTTGGTGCCGGTGTAATATTCGGTGATCCACACGATCAGACCGGTGACGGCAAGGCCGACGAGCATCGAATAATAAAGGTCCCAGCCGGTGAAGCCGTCGCCCACGCTAGTGCCATCGCCTCCGGCGGCCGTCGCTGCTCCCACCACGGCGTTCATGTCGCCAAGCGCATATTGGGTGACGACGTAAATCGCGGGGATCGACAGCGCCGCAGTGACCAGGAAGCCCTTGTAGAGCGCGCCCATAATCGACTGCTTGGAGCCCAGGCGGACGAAATAGGTGCCGATGATCGAGGTGATGATGCAGGCGCCGCCGATGCCCAGCGGAAGGCTCATCAGCCCGAGCAGGTTCGTGCCCGCGCCAAGCAGCAGCGCGATCAGCACCATCGTAGCGCCGACCGTCACGACGTAGGTCTCGAACAGGTCGGCGGCCATTCCGGCGCAGTCGCCGACATTGTCGCCGACGTTGTCGGCGATCACCGCCGGGTTGCGCGGGTCGTCCTCGGGGATCCCGGCCTCGATCTTGCCGACGAGGTCGGCGCCGACGTCCGCGGCCTTGGTGAAGATGCCGCCGCCGAGACGCGCGAAGATCGAGATCAGCGAGGCGCCGAAAGCCAACGCCACCAGCGCGTCGATCACTTCGCGGTCGTTGGGCGCGTAACCCTGGACGGCGATGAGGAAGTAGAAGAAGACCGAGATGGCGAGCAGCGCGAGGCCGGCGACCAGCATGCCGGTGATCGCCCCGGCGCGGAACGCGACGGTGAGGCCCTTCTGCAGGCTCGATCGCGCCGCTTCGGCGGTACGCACGTTGGCGCGGACCGAGACGTTCATGCCGATATAGCCGGCCGAGCCCGAAAGCAGCGAGCCGAGCACGAAACCCGCCGCCTGGATGTGTCCGACGAGGAAGAAGACGAGCACGGCGACGACCACGCCGACGATGCCGATGGTGGTGTACTGGCGGCCGAGATAGGCCTTGGCGCCTTCCTGGATCGCCCCGGAAACCTCGCGCATCCGCTCGTTGCCGGCGGGTGCGCCGAGCACCTGCGTGGTGGTGAAGATGCCGTACAGCAACGCGATGACGCCGCAGGCGATCGCGATCAAAGTCAAAGTCATGTCCTGCTTTCCCCGTGTTTTCGCGGCAGACTGAAAGGCCGGCTGGCGGTCGCTCAGCCGGATCGTCGCGGCCCCTTTATGAGGCGCGGCTCAAGCTTGCAACCTTGCGAAAAACGGGCGCGGGTTAGTGGAGGAGAAGCGCGGTCGTCATGCCGCAGATCAGGCCGCTAAGGCCGATCAGCCACTGGCGCAGCGGAAAGCCCGCGATGCTCATTGCCCTTATGCTCAAAGCCCAGTGTCTCCGGCATTGCGACCGGTCCGCCGCCGCTGGTGAGTGAAAGGGTCGGCTCACCAGCGGCCAGCGTACCGATGCGGCTGATCCTCGTCCCCTTTGGTAAAGAAAGTCTTGCCGCATCGAACTTGGGGGGCAGCGCGGCAAGCAGCGCATAATCGTCGCCGCCGCTCGCGGCGAACAGCCGCGCGTCGAGCGCCTGGCCGCGCTCGGCAACGAAGGCGCTCGAGAGCGGCAAGGCGTCGAGATCGATCGCGGCGGTGAGGCCGCTCGCCTCGGCCATTCGGAGCGCGTCGAGCAGCAGCCCGTCGGAAACGTCCATCATCGCGTGGGCATGTGCGACGAGAGCGCGGCCGGCTTCGATCTGCGGCACCGGCCTACGATAGATGTCGACCAGAGTCCCGGTCGCCCTGCTGTCCTCGAGCAGCTGGGCGAGGCCAAGCGCGGCGTCCCCGACCGTGCCGACCAGCCACAAGGCATCGCCGGCACTTGCGCCCGACCGATGCGGAACCGACTCGCTGGCGCTGCCGATCGCGGTCATCCCGAGCACCCGCGGCGCGCTTTCGGGGAGAGCGATGGTGTCGCCGCCGATCAGCGACAGTCCATAGCTTTCGCACGCGGCTTCGACCCCGCTCAGGAACTGCTCTTCCCACTGCCCGTCGCCGCAGATGGTCAGCGACAGCAAGGCGGCGCGCGGCGCTGCGCCTTTGGCGGCGAGGTCGGAGAGGTTCACCGCGACGAGCTTCCAGCCGACGCTCGCCGGCGGGTCGAACGGCAGGAAGTGCACGCCCTCGGCGATGCTGTCGTGGGTGATCACCAGGCCATCGAGCACCGCGGCGTCATCGAGCAGGCCGCGCGCTTCGGGCGCAGTCGCGATTCGGCGCAGGCGCGCGATCAGCTCTCGCTCGCGGATCATCCTCTCAGGGTAGTCGCGCGCTTGGCGCGCGGGAAGGCGCTGGCGGGTGACTTAGCCGTATTGCACGAAGCCGACGGCGCAAAGGCCGACCACGAACAGCCCGACCACCCAATAGCCGGGGCCGAGCCGCTCGACATGCGCCGGATTGGCCGGGTCGGCCCACAGGATCGGCATGTCGTCGGGCGCAGTCATGTCGAGCCCGTCGATCGAATGAGTCTCGACGTCGTGCTCGTAATCCTTGCCGGCGACCTCGTAATCGAGCCGCATGTCCGTGGTGTGGAACGGCGACAGCCGCTCCAGCCCATGCGGAAATTCGGGCGGATTGAGACTATCGCCCGGCATGGTGTCGCCCAGCGCATCGCTATTCTCTGAATGCGCGAGCACCGGCACTCGGTTGGTGAACAGCCAGACGATGCGTGCGACGAGCGCCGCGGCGACGATCGCGCAGGCGGTCAGTCCCAGAGTCTTCACGTCCATGCGCGCTCTGGTACCAGCGAAGGGTTAAGAGCGTGTTTCCTTCGCGATTGCGTCCAAGAGGCCGTTGACGAAGCCGCTCTCGCGCTTGTCGTAGAAGGCGTGGGCGACGTCGACATATTCGGAGATCACCGAGCCCACCGGAACGTCCGGTCGCGCGAGGAGCTCATAGGCGCCGGCGCGAAGGATCGCGCGCATCGGCCGGTCGAGCCGCTCGAGGCTCCAGCCTTCGGCGAGGCGGGCGCTGATCAGCGCATCGATGTCGCCGCGCCGCGCCTCGGCGCCGGTGACGATATCGTCGAAGAAATCCCGCTCGGCCTGATGATAGGTCTCGTCCTCGATCGTCGCGCCGAGCCGGTGGTCGTGAAACTCCTTCAGCAGGCGCGGCAGCGGCGTGCCCTCCATTTCCTGCTGGTAGAGTGCCTGCACCGCGGCAAGGCGCGCGGCCGAACGCGATCGGGAACGGGTCTGCGTCATTGCGCCGGGGCAGTAGCCGCCGCTTTGCCCGCAAGGAAGGGCTCGAGCGCCGCCGCCACCTCGTCGGGCGCGTCCCACGGCGCGAAATGCCCGGCGTCCGGCAGCCGCACGATCGTCACGTCCTCGACGAGGCGGTCGAGTCCCTCGAGCTGCACCGGAAGCAGCGCTGAATCCTTCATTCCCCAGATCACCAGCGTCGGCACCTTCACCTTGGGGAAGGCCTGGAGCAGCCATTGCGGCAGGGGCACGGTCACGCCGGGAGGCGGAACGACCACCTTTGCTGCGCGGTACCAGTTGAGCATCCCGGTGAACGCGCCCGGCTGCGACCAGTCGGCGATATACTGACGCTTCTCGGCTTCGAGGATCTTGGTCACGTCCACGTGGCCGGAAAAGGTCTTGTCGAAGAACCAGTCGTAACCCTGCGCCTCGACCAGCTTCTCAAAACCCGGCGTGCGGAATGCGTTGATGTATTGCGACGCGGCGCGCTGGTCGGAGCTTTCGATCAGGCTCTTCTGGAAGACCACCGGGTGCGGCGCGTTGATGATCACGAGCAGGGTCAGCCGCTCCGGATGTTTCAGCGCGGCCGCCCAGGCGATGGCTCCGCCCCAATCATGGCCGACAAGGACGAAGCGCTCGAGCGAGAGCGCGTCGGCGAGCGCGAAAATGTCGTCGACCAGCGTCTCCGTGCGATAATCCTCGACGTCCTGCGGCAGATCTGAGCCGGCGAAACCGCGCTGGTCGGGCATGACGAGGAAGAAGCGGTCCTGCAGCCGTGGCGCGAGCTCGCGCCAGGTGCGGTGCGATTCGGGAAAGCCGTGGAGGAGGATGACGGCGGGGCTCGCTGCATCCCCTGCCATTGCGACATTCAGGGTGACGCCGGTCGACAGCGGCACGCGGCGGAATTCACTCACGGATAGCTGACCGTCTTCGGCTTCTCCGGCAGCGGGATGAACTCCTCGTCGTCGCCGGGGATCAGCGGGAAGCGCTTCGCCTTCCAGTCCTCCTTCGCCTGGTTGATCCGCTCGCGCGACGAGGACACGAAGTTCCAGAAGACGTAGCGGCGCGTGCTGAACGCGGCGCCACCGAGAAGCATCAGCCGGCTGCCGCTGGCGCTCGACAGCCGCGCTTCGTGGCCGGGCTTGAGCACGTACAGCAGGTAGAGTTCGAGCGGCTGGCCATCGAGTTCGGCTTCGCCGCTGACCAGCATCACCGCGCGCTCCTCGGCCTCGGCCTCGATGGGTATCGACCCGCCGGCGCCGAGCTCGATATCGGCATAGATTGTGGGCGAATGCTGCGGCGTTGCGGCGCTCGCGCCCCACAAAGTGCCTATCAGCACGCGCGCCCGCGCACTGCCTTCCTCGACCAGCGGCAGGTCACCCGCGGCAAGGTGATCGAACCCTGGCGCGACCTCTTCGCCGCCGTCCGGCAGCGCCAGCCAGGTCTGCATTCCGTAGAGGCTCGGGCCCTGCGGCCGCAGGTCTTCCGGCGACCGTTCCGAATGGACGATCCCGCTGCCCGCCGTCATCAGGTTGATCGCGCCAGGCTCGATCACCGCATGGCTGCCGATGCTGTCGCGGTGCTCGATCGCGCCCTCGAACAAATAGGTGACCGTGGCGAGGTTGATGTGCGGGTGCGGGCGCACGTCCATGCCCTGGCCAGCGGGCAGCCGTGCCGGCCCGAACTCGTCGACGAAGATGAAGGGCCCGACCATCGTCCGCTCGCGCGCAGGCAGCGTGCGATGCACCTTGAACGCGCCGAGATCGTGCGTGACCGGCGTGATTGTCTGCAGCACTGTGGACTCGACTGTGGCCATCATTGTTCTCCGGGCGCCGTCGCTCTGATCGAGAGCGCGTGGACGCGCTTGCGCATGAGGTCGCCCAAGGCGCCATAGACCATCCGCTGGCGTTCGACCCTGCTCTTGCCGGCAAAGGCCGGGCTCTCGATCCGCAGGCTGAAATGGCTTTCGCCGGCTGGGTTATAGCCGCCGTGGCCGCGATGCTGCTCGCTGTCGTCGATGAGCTCGATCCGGCTCGGCTGAAGCGCCGAGTTGAGGCGGGCGAGCATTTCCGCTGCGACCGGGCCGGTTTTTCGGGCGTTCATCGCCTCTATATAGAGGGACTCTATGGCGACGAAGCAAGCGAGGCTGCACGGGCGCGTCGAAGGGGCGAGGGCGCGGTGCGGAGTCCCTGGCTGCTCTGCGCCGGGCGAGTTCAAGGCCCCGCTTCAGCCGGCCAATTTCGACGGTCCCGGGACCTGG
>DATDDW010000377.1:0-1665 GCA_036523615.1 Sphingomicrobium sp. | reverse complement strand
AGCAGGTTGGGCGGCAGGCGCAGCATTGCCCCGTCGGGCTCGAAGATCAGGTGCTTGATTCCCGCCACGTCGGCAGCGAACGGGCCGAACAGTTCGCCATAGAGCTGGTGCGACAGCGCGACGTCGAACGGATCGGTATGGCGCTCACCATTCTCGACGCGCGAAATGGTGTCGCGCAGCGAGCTCACCTGGTCGTCGAGCTGCTTGGCCGTGGCTTCGAGCTTCACCGCCCGCGCGGCCGTCGGGGTAACGAGCATCGCGTAGACGTGATCGCCGACGATCGTCATGCGGTAATAGGCCTCGCCGGCGCGCAGCGTCTTTTGCAGCTCGCCGAGCGAGAGCACTTCGCTGGCCACGGCGCGGTAGCGCGGGAAGCTGGCCAGCGTAGCCTGGGTCGTGAGCTGCTCCTTTTGCGAGACGTCGAGAGTCGCCTTGAGCGAGCGCAGCCGTGCGGTCTGCTCGGGGGTCAGCTTGGGCTGGTCCTGAAGCCGCGCCAGCTCGATCCGTGCTCGCTCGATTTGCCGGGTCAGGGTCACCGACTGGCGGAACAGCCGCGACGCGGTATCGGTGCCGCCGCTAAGCTCGCGCGCCAGCACCGCCTGCGTCTGTGCGAGACCGGGCCGCACCATCAGCTGGGTGGCGGCGAAAATCTCGGCCGCCGCTGCTGGGTCGTTCGGCTTCTTGAGCAGCAGGTCGACGTACGGCAGCAGCACATGGGCGAACGAGGGCGGAAGGTTGCTCGTGTCCGGCTGCGAATGGACGATGTCGCGGAACATCGCCTCGGCCGTGGCCACCTGGCCCGTGCGCGCGAGGTAGCCGGCCAGACGCCCCTTAGCGTTGAGCAGCGCCGCCGAGCCGGGATAATTCGCGTCGAGCAGCGCGACGCCTTGGCGGTACAGCCGGTCGGCTTCCGCCGGGTTCTTTTGATCTTCGGCGATCGCGGCCAGGTCGCCAAGGATCTGCGCGCGCATCCACAGCACGGAGGCAACCCTGCCGCCGCGGACCGACTGCAGCTTGGCGTCGGCGCTCGATAGCGCCGTACTTGCTCCGGCAAGGTCTCCGCTGAGGCGCAGCGCGGTGCCACGCAGCTGAAGCGCCTGACCGTCGAGGATCTGCACTTTCTCCGCCGGGAGCAATTCGTCGGCCTCCGCACCTAGCTGCTGCGGGAGCTTGGAGTCGGCATTCAGCCGGTTGGCCGTCACCGCATCGATGGCCAGCGAACCCTCGCCCGTCGTTTCATTGTCGACCACGGCTTTGGGCAGAGGCTTGTCGAGCTCGGCCAGCGCGCCCTTGGCATCACCCTGGTTGAGCTCGTGCACCGCCCGGTAGTTGCGCAGCCGGCGCGCATCGATCGGGTCCGATCCGACCTCTTGCGCGGCGCGCGCGAACAGCGAATCGGCTTCGGCGTAGCGGCCGAGGTTCGACTTCTGCAGCGCTTCGTTGGCGAGGGCTTCGGCGCGGCCCATCGCCCCATTCGCGCCGCTGCTCACGGCCGCGAAGAATTCCGCCGCCTCGGCGTAGCTTCCGGCATTGTTGCGGCGATAGGCTTCGGCCAGCGCCTTGCTCGGGTCGAGCGTTCCAGCCTGGACGCGGGCGAACGCCGCCGGGTCGCCGACGCCGGTCGTCGCGATCGAAATTTCGCCCTTCACGGGCTGGTCGGCAACG
>DATDDW010000376.1:0-2544 GCA_036523615.1 Sphingomicrobium sp. | reverse complement strand
AGCCCAAGCGCCGCCGCCACTTCGCGGCCGTGGTGCGGCATCAGGCCCGTCGCCGGGTCGACCGTGATCGTGCTGATCTTCTCAGGCGTCTCGTGCGCGACCTTCTCGATCTCGACGCCGCCTTCGGTCGAAGCGACGATGGCGATGCGGCCGCTCTCGCGGTCGACCAGCAGCGCGAGATAGAATTCCTTTTCGATGTCCACGCCGTCGGTAATGTAGAGCCGCTGCACCTGCTTGCCCTGCGGCCCCGTCTGCACCGTCACCAGCGTCTTGCCGAGCATCTCGGCAGCGTGCTCGCGCACCTCGTCGATCGAATGCGCGAGCCGGACGCCACCCTTGGCGCTTTCGCCGAGTTCCTTGAACCGGCCCTTGCCGCGGCCGCCGGCGTGGATCTGGGCCTTCACCACCCACAGCGGCCCGGGCAGCTGCTTCGCCGCCTCCACGGCTTCTTCGACGCTCATCGCCGGATGTCCTGCGGGCACCGGCACGCCGAACTTCGCGAGCAGTTCCTTTGCCTGATATTCGTGGATGTTCATGGCCGCGCGCCTTAATCAGGTAAGCGCCACGATGCAAAGCGACGGCTGCCCGATCCGCAAGATCATCCATGTCGACATGGACGCCTTCTACGCGTCGGTCGAGCAGCGCGACGACCCTTCGCTCAAAGGCAAACCGGTGGCCGTCGGCGGGCAGCACCGCGGCGTGGTGATGGCGGCGAGCTACGAAGCGCGCAAATATGGTGTGCGCTCAGCCATGCCCTCGGTGACCGCCAAGCGCCGCTGCCCCGAGCTGATCTTCGTCAAGACGCGCTTCGACGTGTACCGCGCGGTCTCGCAGCAGATCCGCTCGATCTTCCTCGACTACACCGACCTGGTCGAGCCGCTTAGCCTCGACGAGGCCTATCTCGACGTCAGCGAAGACCGGCTGGGGCTGGGCAGCGCGCGGGCGATCGCCGAGGACATCCGCCGCCGGATCCGCGAGGAGACGGGCCTCACCGCTTCGGCCGGCGTCAGCTACTGCAAGTTCATCGCCAAGCTCGCCAGCGACTATCGCAAGCCCGACGGCCTCACCGTCATCACCCCCGAGCGCGGGCCCGAATTCGTCGCTTCGCTGCCGGTTGCGCGCTTCGATGGCGTAGGGCCGGTGACCGCGCGCAAGATGGAGCGGCTGGGTATCCACACCGGCGCGGACCTCAGGGAATGGAGCGTCCGCGCGCTCCAAGCGCATTTCGGCAGCTCGGCCGAATGGTATTGGCGCATCTGCCGCGGCCTCGACGAGCGCGAGGTCAAGCCCGACCGGCCGTACAAGTCGGTCAGCGCCGAGCGGACGTTCGACCAGGACCTGAGCGACCCCGAGCGGCTGGCGGCGGAGCTCGAGCGGATCGCCGGCTATGCCTGGGAGCGGGTGAAGCGCGCCGAAGTCATCGGCCGGACCGTGACGCTCAAGATCAAGTACGGCGACTTCACGTTGATCACGCGGTCGAAGAGCTTCCCCTCCCCCGTCCCCGACCTCGCGGCATTCATTGCCGCAGGACAATTGTTGCTCGATGGACTCTATCCCCTCCCCAAGGGCATTCGCCTGCTCGGACTTGGCCTCCATAACCTTAGTGAAGGCGAAGCTAATCCGCCGGTTCAACTCGGACTCGCAATCTGAGGCCGGTTGTGATATAAAATTGTCACATAGGGCCGCCGCGATTCAGCTGCGGCCTTAAATTCAAGGTGAAGCCAAATAGGCACTGAGCCACGGCCATTGGTCGTTTTGGGGGACGACGCTGATGTGTCGGCTCTGCTGCCGCAACTGGAAAGGTTACCAATGGCTAGTAAGGCGCTTAGCTTCGATGTCGGCGATTATGTTGTGTACCCCAAGCATGGCGTAGGCCGCGTCGTCGAGCTGCAAAGCACCGAAATCGCCGGAACCCGCCTCGACCTCTACGTGCTGCGCTTTGAGAAAGAGAAGATGACGCTGCGCGTGCCAGTCAACAAGGCGGACAGCGTCGGCATGCGCAAGCTCTCGTCCGATAAGACGATGAAGGATGCGCTCGAGACGCTGAAGGGCAAGCCCAAGGTCAAGCGCACCATGTGGTCGCGCCGCGCCCAGGAGTATGAGGCGAAGATCAACTCGGGCGACCTGACCTCGATCGCCGAGGTGACCCGCGACCTTTTCCGCCCCGACGATGCGCCGGAGCAGAGCTATTCCGAGCGGCAGATCTTCGAGGCCGCTTCCTCGCGCCTGGCGCGTGAGCTCGGGGCGATGGAGCAGACCGACGAGAAGTCGGCGCTGGCCAAGATCCTCGAGATCCTGAACAAGGCCGCGGTCATTCATCACAAGACCAAAGAGCCGGCGTAACCGCCACTCCGGCACTGTTTCGAAAGGGCGCCTCCGGGCGCCCTTTCTTTTTGCGCTTGCGGCTGCTGTACAGCCGGTGTATTGCATAGCTAATACACAGAACAGGAGGCTCCATGCGCAAGCAGCTTCTCGCGCTCATCGCCGGCTCCGCCATGCTCGCCGGCTGCCACGCCCACGCCACGGGCGGCGGCCCGACGATCT
>DATDDW010000375.1:0-3044 GCA_036523615.1 Sphingomicrobium sp. | reverse complement strand
CAATCACCGCGCCGGAATCGCCCGAGCCTTCGCCATCTCGGCACTGGGCTCGATCACTTACTATGTCGGGATCACCTACGTCCCCGCATTCCTGACGTCGGTCGGCTCGCTGAGTGAACGCGATTCGCTGTGGCTGTCGACCGCGGCAGCTGTCGTCGTGATCCTCGTCACTCCGTTCACCGGCCTGTGGTCCGACCGGATCGGGCGCAAGCGCGTCCTCGTGTTATTGTCGCTCGCCAGCGCGGCGCTCCCGGTGACCATGTTCTCGCTGATGGCGAGCGGCGCGCGTGCCCAGGCCTTGCTCGGCGCGGTCGTGCTCGCCGCGCTCGCCGGCGCCTACAGCGCGGTCGGCGCGGTCGCTACCGCCGAACAATTTCCCGGCGAGGGGCGGGTCACGGGCCTCGCGCTCGGCGCCACGGGGGCGACGGCAATCTTCGGCGGCCTGACGCCCTACGCCGCGCAGCTGCTGGTCGAGCGCAGCGGCTGGCCGACCGCGCCGGGGATCATGATCGCGCTCGTGGCGCTCTGCGTGTTGCCTGTGTTCCTGACCATGCGCGAAACCGCGCCACTGGTCAGCGCGCGCCCCAGCCGGTCAGCATCGTCTTGATCGTGCGGAACAGGATCAGCACGTCGAGCCAGGGCGAGAAATATTTGATATAGTAGAAGTCGTACTGAAGCTTGCGATGCACTTCATCGACTTCGGCGACATGGCCCTGGTTGACCTGCGCCCAGCCCGAAATCCCCGGCTTCACCACGTGGCGGTAGCGGTAGAAGGGGATTTCGCTGGTGTACCAGATCGACAGGATCTCGGCTTCGGGCCGCGGCCCGATCCAGCTCATCTGCCATTTCAGGATGTTGAATATCTGCGGCAGCTCGTCGAGCCTGAGGTTGCGCAGAACGCGGCCGACGCGGGTGATCCGCTGGTCGTCGTCGCTGGTCATCGCGGCGCGGCGCTCGTCCTCGATCACCACTTCGCGCATCGTGCGGAACTTATATACGGTGATCCGCTTGCCGGCGTGGCCGACCCGGTTCTGGCGGAACAAGGCCGGCCCTTTGCTCTCGAGGCCAATGGCGATCGCGCACACCGCCATCACCGGCAGCGCGAGCGGCAGCAAGACCAGCGCGGCGATGAAGTCCATCAGGCCCTTGAAGTGGAAGTAGCCGCGCGCCGGGAGCAGCGAGCCGAAGCTGTTCTCGGACAGATGCTCGAGCTGGACCCGGCCGGTCAGCGATTCGGACAGCTGCTTGACCTGGTAGACGATGCGGCCGGCGAGCGCGGCATCGGCGAGGAATGCTTCCCACTCGTCGGGCATCTCGGCGCTGAAATCAGCGACCAGCGCATGGCAGCCGCGCACGTCGCCGAGATGCGGCCGCTTCATCAGCGTCCAGTCGACTCCCTCGATCTCCTTGAGCTGCTGCACTCCGCCGTATGGGACGATGGCAATGCGGCGGCGCACGTTCCGCTCGGCATAGACGTAGAGCAGGTAGAGCCAGGTGACGTGGAGGAGGAAACCGGCGGCGAGTCCGACGCGATCGTAGGGAAAGCGGCTGAGCACGAACCAAACGACCACGATGCCGTGCCCGGTCAGCGCCGACGGCAGGATCACCGCACTGCGGCGAATGCCGGGGTAAGTCTCGATCGAGAGCCGCATCCAGAAGGCGATGACGACCGCGACCAGATTGCCCATCAGGCCGTTCATCGTCGCCGGCTCGAACAACTCGCCCGGCAGCAGCGGACCGCGAACCGCCCAAGGCAGCAACGCGCCGATGAGCAGCGCGCCGGCGAACTGGAAGCGCTTGCGCGTGAGGATCGAGACCTGCGCTGGACGGACCTGGTCGTGGCGCATTGCCGAAGCCCCTACAATGTCCAGCGGTCGAGCGCCGGGTTCAGCCGCCTGTCGCGCCACATACCCTTAAGGTCCGCAAGCGTTCCGCCTGGAGCAACCAGTGCCGTGAGCTGGTCATCGCCAAGTACGCGATATTGGCGATGGGCAACGGCGCCGACGACGAGGTCGTAGTGCCGGCCGTCGGGCTCGGTCACCTTGAGTCCGTGCTCGCGCGCGATCTCTTGCGGAGAGGCTAGCGGGTCGGCGACCTCCACGTGGTGGCCGAGCCACTGCAGTCGCTTGACGAGGTCGAAGCTGCGGCTGTTCCTCAGGTCCGGTACATTCTCCTTGAAGGTGAGGCCGAGCACGAGCGCGGTGCCGGCTTTCTTTCGGTGATCATGGAGCGCGTCGGCAATCCACGCCCCCATCCCGTCGTTCGTCCCTCGGCCGGCGAGGATGACGTGCGGGTTGTGCCCAAGCTCCTGGGCGAGGTGGCTGAGGTAATAAGGATCGACACCGATGCAGTGGCCGCCGACCAACCCCGGTTCGAAGCCGAGGAAATTCCACTTGGTCCGCGCCGCGGCGAGCACGTCCCACACCGACACGCCGATTTTTGAGAAGATCTGCGCGACCTCGTTCATAAAGGCGATGTTGATGTCGCGTTGCGCGTTCTCGATCGCTTTGGCCGCTTCGGCGGCCTGGATCGAAGCGGCGCGAAACACGCCACCTTGCGTGATCGCGCCGTAAACCTCGGCGAGCTGGTCGAGGACTTCGGAATCCTCGCCGGCGACCACCTTGGTGATCTTGTCGATACTATGCTCGCGGTCCCCCGGATTGATCCGCTCGGGACTGTACCCGAGGCGGAAATCGCGCCCGCGCTTCAGCCCACCCGCGCGCTCGATCTCGGGCCCGCAGATATTCTCGGTGACGCCGGGATAGACCGTGCTCTCATAGACGACCGTCGGGCGCCGCTCCGCATCGATGAGCCCGCCGATCATCCGGCTTGCGGCGATGACCGCGCTGAGGTCCGGGCGATTAGCTGTGTCGACCGGCGTCGGCACGGTGACGACATAGAGGTCGGCCGCGGCGCAATCGTCGGCGGCGCCACTTAGCTTGAGCTTGGTCTCACGAAGGTCGTCAGCGGCGACCTCATCGGTCCGGTCGCGGCCGCTCTTAAGCTCCTCGATCCGCGCGGGGTCGATGTCGAAGCCCACCGTG
>DATDDW010000374.1:0-7062 GCA_036523615.1 Sphingomicrobium sp. | reverse complement strand
CACGCGCCTTGCGGTCCTGCTCGTCATTGAGGGGGAAGATCGCCGACCGGTATTGCGTGCCGACGTCATTGTCCTGGCGGTTGAGCTGGGTTGGGTCGTGCGTCGCGAAGAAGATGTCGAGAAGGTCGTCGTAGCTGAGCTGATCTGGGTCGAAGGTGATGCGGATTGCCTCGGCGTGACCCGTGTCGCCGCCGCACACCTGCTTGTAGGTCGGATTGGCGGTAGACCCGCCGGTATACCCGCTTTCGACCGATTTCACGCCGACGACGTCGAGGAACACGGCCTCGGTGCACCAGAAGCACCCGCCGGCGAGGATTGCGACTTGTTCGGCCATGATCCGCTCCTTTTGCCTGAGGAGCGAGATAGGCGATGCTTCTAGGCTTTGTAAGACGCCTTGAGGCTGGCGAGCTCGAGGCGCTTGCCGACCCATTCGGCGAGCTCGTCGAAGTCGAGCGGCTTGTCGAAGACGATCCCGGCGCGGCGGTCGGAATACCAGCGCACCTCGCCCTTGATCGGCTTCAAACTCTCAACCACCACGACGACCTTCTTGCCGACGCAATATTCCTCGATCGGCTCGACCTTCATTCCGCCGAGCGACACGTCGTGAACCTCAACGTTGTAGTAGACCTTGCCGACGCGGACCGACGCCTTGCACTGGACTTCGAGCCGCGGCGGCCGCGGACGGAAGCCGAGACGCGGCTTCCTTCCGGCAAGCAGCTCGCCAAGATCGATATTCTGGTCGAACTTGAGGCCGACCAGCTCCTCGCGAGTCCACACCACCGAGGCGGGGATCTTCTGCGACGACAGCTCGACGCCAACATGCTCGCCGACCTGGGGCGCGCGGCTGACGATTGCCATCAAGCCGCCGGCCGACATGTTCTTGACCTTGATCAGCTGCTGCTCGCCCGCGGCATTGGTCAGCTTGCCCACGCGAAGCATTGCCGAAACGCGCTCGTCCTCGCGGCGCTCGATCGGCCGCGGCACCGCTGTCGACAGCGAAACCGTCGTCGATTCGAAGGCCGCATCGCTGCTTCCGCTCGCGAAGTTGCCGGATTTGCGTCGAATCAGCGATGCGAACATGGCCGTGCCGCTCTCCCTTCGCGCAAACGCGCGCCAAAGCGGGACTCTAGGGACAGCACGGTTAAAAGAGCGTTTCCTTCTTGCTCTCAAGCGTTCGTGAGGCCTAGGCGACCGAAGGGAGAGACAGGAATGCCGCAGCCGCGCCTGCTGCTGATCGACGACGAGCCGACGCTCGCCGAATTCCTCGCCAGCGCGGCGAAGGAGAGCGGCTTCGAGCCGGTGATCACCGCGCGCGACGAGGATTTCCGCGCGGCATTCCTCGCCGAGCCCCCGGAAATGGTGGCGCTCGATCTTGGCATGCCCGGCATGGACGGCGTCGAGCTGATCCGCTTCCTCGCGGATCAGAACTATCGCTCACCGGTGCTGATCGTCAGCGGTTTCGACCGCCGGGTCCTCGAATCCGCTTTCCGCCTCGGCGAGGCCCTCGGCCTCAACATGGTCGGCCCGATCGAGAAGCCCGTGCGCCTCGAGGCGCTTGAGGCGAGGCTCAGCGAGCTCAAGGCGAACTTCGCTCAGTGAACGACCCCAGCAAGGAGCGGTTGATCGAACGCTTCGAGGAGGCGCTCGAGCAGCAACGGCTGCACATCCTCTATCAGCCCAAGGTGACGCTGCCCGAGGGCGCGCTGGTCCAGGTCGAGGCGCTGGTGCGCTGGGACGACGCCGAGCTCGGGGCCGTCGAACCGTCGCGCTTCGTGCCGCTCGCCGAGGCGCACGGGCTGATCGACGACCTGACGCAATGGGGGCTGCGCACCATCCTCAAGCAGTGGCTCGACTGGCGCAGCGAAGGCCTCGACCTGGCCATTGCGTTCAACATTTCGGCGCTGAGCCTGCAGAACCTCGACTTTCCCGACCTCGTCGAGCGGATGTGCCGCGGACTCGACGTGCCGACCGACCGGCTGGTGCTCGAGCTGACCGAAGGCGCGACACAGCCTTTGGTCAAGCTGATCGACACGCTGACGCGCTTCCGTATCAAGGGCATCGGCCTCGCCATCGACGATTTCGGCACCGGCTATTCTTCGCTGATGCAGCTAAGGCAGCTGCCCTTTACCGAGGTGAAGATCGACCAGGCGTTCGTCGCCGACCTCGGCCGCTCGCGCGATTGTCGCCTGATCATCAAGGCGATCACTGACCTCGCGCACGGCCTGGGGCTGACCGTCACCGCCGAAGGCATCGAAACGACCGAGCAGCTGCGCTCCGTGTACGAGCTCGGCGCCGACGTCGCCCAAGGCTATCTGATCTCGCCGCCGATCGAGCCGTCGACGATGAAAGCATGGAAAGAAGAGTTCCGGCGGCGCTGGCCGGCCCTGATCGGCCAGGACAGCCTTGCTTTATGGCGCGACGTCGAAGCGGATACCCTGGGCCAGCGGTAATTCGCTGCCGTAATTGATCGTGTTGGTCTGGCGGCGCATGTAGGCGCGCCACGCGTCGGACCCGCTCTCGCGGCCGCCGCCGGTCTCCTTCTCACCGCCGAACGCGCCGCCGATCTCCGCGCCGGAGGGGCCGATGTTGACGTTGGCGATCCCGCAATCCGAGCCCGTCGCCGACATGAACCGCTCGGCTTCGCGCAGGTCGTTGGTGAAGATCGACGAGGACAGGCCCTGCGGCACGGCGTTGTTGAGCGCGATCGCCTCCTCGAATTTCGAATAGCGCAGAGCATAGAGGATCGGGGCGAACGTCTCCTTGAGCACACGGCCCTCCTGCGCCGGGACTTCAACGATCGCCGGGCGCACATAATAGCCGCCCGGCACCACATCGACGCGCTCGAGCCGGTCGCCAAGCACATCGCTCATCGCCGCAAATGCGCCCTCGTCGATCAGCGGCCCGATAAGCGTGTCGGCGTCGCGCGGATCGCCGACCTTCACGGCGGCGAACAGCTGCCGGACCCGCGCCAGCAGCTCGTCGGCGATGCTCTCGTGGACAATCAGCCGCCGCAGGGTCGTGCAGCGCTGCCCCGCCGTCCCGGCGGCGGAGAACAGGATCGCGCGGCTCGCCAGCTCGAGATCGGCGGACGGACAGACGATCGCGGCATTGTTGCCGCCAAGCTCGAGCAGCACTCGGCCGAAGCGTTGCGCGACGCGCGGACCCACTGCTCGCCCCATCGCCGTCGAGCCGGTGGCGGAGACGAGCGCGATGCGCGGATCGTCGACCAGCGCTTCGCCGACGTCGCGCTCGCCCTGGACCAGCTGGACCAGCCCGTCGGGCGCGTCGCCGAACAGGCGCAGCGCGCGGCGCCCCAGCTGCATCACCAGCTCGGCGCAGAGCGGAGTCTTCTCGCTCGGCTTCCAGATCACCGGGTCGCCGCAGACCAGCGCGAGCGCGGCGTTCCACGCCCACACGGCGACGGGGAAGTTGAACGCGCTGATCACCAGCACCGGGCCGAGCGGATGCCATTGCTCCATCATCCGATGCTCGGGCCGCTCGCTGGCGATGGTCAGCCCGTAGAGCTGGCGCGACAGGCCCACAGCGAAGTCGCAGATGTCGATCATCTCCTGCACTTCGCCGAGGCTTTCCTGCACGATCTTGCCCGCTTCGAGCGTGATCATCTTGGCCAGCACCGGCTTGGCTTCGCGCAGCTGCTCGCCAAGCAAGCGAACGAGCTCGCCGCGCCGCGGCGCCGGAACGCTGCGCCACTTGGCGAAGGCCGCGGCTGCGCGCTCGCACGCAGCATCGGGATCGCCGACCGTCACCCGGCCGATTTGCTGGCCGTCGATCGGCGAGAAACTGACGAGCTTGCCGCCGCAATCGACCGAGAAGAGGTCGAGGACCGCTGCCGCTTCTTTTGCCGGGCTCATGCGAGCAGCTCCTTGGCCTTGGCCATCGCCGCCACGCCAGCGGCGATCGTCTCGTCTTTCTTGCCGAAGCACAGGCGCACCAAATGCCGCGGCGGATGCTGCTCGGCAAAGGCGGAAAGCGGGACGACGGCAACGCCTGCCCGCTCGACCGCCGCACCGGCGAAGGCCTCATCGTCGAGAGCGATTCCCGACGCGCTGAGGTCGACGCAGAGGAAATAGGTCGCGGCAGCATCGAGCACCGCATAGCCGGCGTCGCGCAGGCCCGCGGTCATCTCGTCGCGGGCGCGCTCGAAGCGCCGGCGCATCGGTTCGATCCACGCATCGCCCTCGTTGAGGCCGAAGGCGACCGCCGCCTGCAGGTTCGGCGCGGTCGAGAAGGTCAGGAACTGGTGCGCCCGGGCGACCGCATTGGCGAGCTCGGGCGCGGCCACCATCCAGCCGACCTTCCAGCCGGTGAGCGAGAAGATCTTCCCCGCCGAGCCGATCTTGATCGTCCGTTCGGCCATAGCCGGGAGGGTCGCGAGCGGCACGAAGCGCCGGCCGTCGAGCACGACATGCTCCCAAACCTCGTCGCTGATGACGATGAGGTCGTGCTCGCGCGCGACCGCGGCCACCGCCTCGAGCTCGTCGGCCTCGAACACGCGCCCGGCCGGGTTGTGCGGGTTATTGAACAGGATTGCGCGGGTCCGCGGCGTGACCGCGGCGCGCAACCGCTCCGCGTCGATGCGCCAGCCGGGCGGCTCGAGCGCCACCTCAACCGGCGTTGCGCCGCCGCGGCGGATCATCGGCGCATAGCTGTCGTAGGCCGGCGTGAAGATGATCACTTCATCGCCCGGCGCGGCGGTCGCCAGGATTGCGGCGCCGAGCGCCTCGGTGGCGCCGCTGGTCACGCAGACGTTGTCCGCGCTGAGCTGCTGGCCGAACTGCCGCCCGTAATGCTCCGCGACGGCTTCGCGCAGAGCGACGACCCCGCGCGACGGCGCATATTGGTTCGAGCCTTCGGTCAGCGCTCGCGCCGCGGCGTCGAGGATCTCGTCGGGCCACCCGAAATCGGGAAAGCCCTGGCCGAGGTTTACCGCGCCATGCTTGGCGGCGAGCGTGGACATGCGCTCGAACACGCTGGTCTTCATCTGCTCGTAAAGCGGGTTCATCGCGGGTGCGCATAGCGCCGCGATCACGCGGCGGCGAGTATAGGCTAAGCGGCGGCCGCGCTCGCCGACTTCTGCTGGCGAAGCCAGGACTGGAACATCAGCACGGCCCACAGCGCCGGCGTCGAATCACGCCGGCCGGCAAGGTGATCGTGCCATCGAGCCATGATCGGCTGCGGGTCGAACCATCCTTCTGCGGCCATCTGGCGCGGGTCGAGCAGCCCTTCGGCCCAATCGCGCAGCGGCCCTTTGATCCATTCGCCGACCGGAATGCCGAACCCCGCCTTGGGCCGCCCGAACAGCTCGCGCGGCGCCTCGCGGTACAAGAGCTCGCGCAGGATGTGCTTGCCGGTGCCGCCGGCGACCTTCATCGCCACGGGAATGCGCGCGGCGAGCTCGACCACGCGGTGGTCGAGGAACGGGACGTGCACCTCCAGGCTGACGGCCATCGACGCGCGGTCGACCTTGCAGAGGATGTCGTCCGGCAAATAGCTCACGGTATCGCAGTACATCATGCGCAGCGCGTCGAGCGCGCCCTCGCCGAGTTCGAGATCGAACGGGCAGGGGTTCGCGTCGCCGCTGGCGCCAAGTACCGGCGATCGCTCGCCCGACCATTCATCGAGGAAGCTCGTGAACACGTCCTCGAGGTTGCGCGCGCGGGCAGTCGTGCGCAGCGATTTCTGGACCTTCACCCCGAAGTACGGCGGTAGTCGGTCACGTCCGATGGCGCGGCCGGCCTGGTCCCACACCGCTACCGGAACGCGGGCGAGCGCTGCTCCGGCAGCGCTGCGTACCGACGGCGGCAGGAGCTTCACCTTCGACCACAGCCGCCCGGTCCCGAAATAGCGGTTGTAGCCGCCGAACAGCTCGTCGCCCGCGTCGCCCGACAGCGCGACCGTGACTTGCTCGCGGGCAAAGCGGCTGACGAGGTAGGTCGGGATTTGCGAGGAATCGGCGAAGGGCTCGTCGTAAATTTCCGGCAGCCGCGGGATCACCTCCTGCGCCTCGCACGGCGTCACAATGCGCTCGTGATGCTCGGTCCCGAAATGGCGTGCGACGGCGCGGCCATAAGGCGCCTCGTTGAAGGCGGCCTCGTCGAAGCCGATGGTGAAGGTGCGCACCGGCCGCGCCGAATATTTCTGACAAAGCCCAACGATGGTCGAGGAATCGATCCCGCCGGAGAGGAAGGCGCCGACCGGCACGTCCGCCAGCGACTGGATGCTGACCGCCCGCGAAAGCACCTTCTCGAGCTCGTCGACGGCTTCGCGGCGGTCGGCAATTGGAGACTTGAGGCCGTCCTGGAGCACCGAGCGGTACGACCAGTAGCGCTTGAGCGCCAGCGCGCCGCTGGACCCCACCTCTGGCGGCCGGTCGAGCGCCGCGGGCGGCTGCGGACCGACGGTGAGGATGCAGCCCGGCTCCAGCTTGAAGATCCGGCGGTAGATCGACAGCGGCGCCGGAATATAGGTCCGCGCCGCGTAGAGGCTCAGCGCCTGGCGGTCGATTTCATCCTCGAACCGTGGGTGCTCACGCAGCGCCTTGAGCTCCGAACCGAACAGGAAATCGCGTCCCGCCCAGCCGTAATAAAGCGGCTTCTCGCCGAACCGGTCGCGCACGAGGCTGAGCTTGCGCTCCTTCATGTCCCACAGCGCGAAGGCGAACATGCCGACGGCGCGCTCGAGCGCCCCTTCCAGGCCGAACGTCGCAATCGCTTCGAGGAAGGTCTCGGTGTCCGAATGGCCGCGCCATCCACCCTGCGGCGTGCCGCCGGCCGAATCCACCTCAGCGCGCAGATCGCGGTGGTTGTAGATCTCGCCGTTGAAGGTAAGGACGAGGCGGCCGTCGCTCGAAACCATCGGCTGATGGCCTTGCGGCGACAGATCGATGATCGCGAGACGGCGGTTGGCGAAGCCGATCCCCGCCTCGGCATCGGACCACACGCCCTGGTCGTCAGGGCCGCGATGGGCAATCGCGCCGGCCATGCGCGCGAGCAGCGCGCGATCCCGCACGGCGTCACCGAAAATGCCCGCAATTCCGCACAT
>DATDDW010000373.1:0-6218 GCA_036523615.1 Sphingomicrobium sp. | reverse complement strand
GACTTCGGCTTCAATCCGATCTTCCTGCGCATCCCGCTGGCCGCCTCGGTGATGTGGAACCCGCTGATCGCGATCGGCACCTATTTCGCGCTGGGCCTCGCCGTTCTTGCTTCGCGCCTGCTCTTCCCGAAGGTGCCGAATGAAAAGGCCGAGCTCGTCCACGAGCCGCAGCCGGCCAACGAACAGCAGGAAATGGCGAAAGCGGCCTAGAAGTCGCCGCGGGCTTCGGCGCGAGCTTCGAGGAGATCGAACAAGGCGCGGTGCTGGAGCAGAAGTTGCTCACCGCCAAAGGAAAGCGCTCGCCCGCTCGCTGCATTGTCCGCCGCCGCGTGAATGACCGCGACGACCGACGCTTCGTCGGGCAGCGACGGAGCGGGCGCATCGGTGCCGACGCGGGCCGCGGCGCGGTCGAGCAGCCGGCGGATCGGCCACCAGTCACCAACGAGCGCAGTGGCGGCGCCGAGCGCGCAGCCGTTGCGCTCCGACATGGCCAGGGTCTCCAGCGCATGGCGCGCGGCGACCAGGCTAGCCTCGGTCTCTGCCGCACCAGGGGTGCTCGGGAGCGGACCGACGGCCGCCGTGAGCCGCACGAGGTACAGCCGTTCGCGCTCGAACGCATCCGATGCGCGGCTCAGCCAGTCGTGAGTCTCACCCTTGGGGCAGCGTTGAAGCGCAATTTCAATGAGGCCGGGATAGCGGCCGTGGAGGGCGCAGAGCAGATGCACCGCATCGGCAAGGTCGCGCCCGGAGTGCGGCCCGGCGGCCTCGAGCAAAGCGTTCAGATGCGAATGGCGCGCGCAACCATCGCCCGCGACGCGAGCCAGCTGCGCTTCGGCAACGCTGACCTGTTTGTGGTCGACGGACCGATTGGTTGCCATTCCATTCCCCTCGTCTGAAGCGGCTCAGGCGAAGCCGTAACGAGCCGGTCCTAACGCAAGGGCGTAAAGACGAGGTTTATGAGAGAGTAAGCTTTCGGGAACCGCGTTTTAGCGACGGATCAGTCGTCGCGGTAAGCGAGCTCGAAATTGCCCCAGCGCCGGCCGTTGATCCACAGCGGCACGAAGACGTTTTTCACCGGGATGAACTTGTCGCCAAGCTCCATGCGGTAGGTGGCGAGGGTCGCCGGCTTCTCGCTGGCCAGCGCCATGCGGGTCGTGTCGTCGATGAGGATGCGCTTGTTGCGGCAATGCTCGTCATTCCACACGGGATCCGGCCCCTGCGGATGGCTGCGTTCGCTAAGGTGCGTCGGCAGATAGCCGTTCATATCGCCGATCGCGGAGCCGATGATCCGGCCGTCGCTGCCCTTAGTGCGGTCGAGCACGGGGCGGACGAGCCGGTCAGCGGCCTCGTTGAAGCGGACGTCGTACTGGACGGGGTTGGACCCGTCGACCACGCGATAGTCCTGGTCGAACACGTCCTCGAGCGTGATTTCGCCGGCGTCGATCGCCCGCTCGATTGCGGTCTTGATCTGGCGGCAGGCTTCCTGCGCCTTGAGGATGAAGGGCGTGTCGTCGATTTCCGCGCCCGAGTTGGCGAGCGTGTCGAGCATGGTGTTGGACAGCATCTCAAGGTGCGCGAGCCGCTTCTGTGCGGTCAGCAGCTCGCTGCCGTTGGAGCGCGCATCGCCGGAAAAGTCGGTAAGCCCCGCTTTGACCCGGTCGACGCTGGTCTGGATCATGCTCGTCGAGTGAGCGATGCCCTCGGTCTGGCGGTCGACCATCGAGACGATCTCGCTCACCTCGCGCACCGTGTCGCTGATCGTGCCGAAGCCCGACTGGGCCGCGCGGCTGCGTTCGACGCCGGTCTTGATCTCGGTGGTGACCGCCCCTGCCTCGCGCGTCAGCTCGCCGATCGTGGAAGCGATCTGGCTCGTCGCTGCACGCGTATCATGCGCTAGCTTCTTCACTTCGGCGGCGACGACCGCAAAGCTCCTGCCGGCATCGCCCGCACGCGCCGCCTCGATCGTGGCATTGAGCGCGAGCATGTTGGTCTTGCGGGCGATGGTCTCGATGGTCGAGGAGACGCTCTGCACCTGGTTCATCGCCGAAGCGAAACCCGCCATGCGCTCGCCCAGCTGGACGACCAGCTCGGTCAGTCCCTTGAAGCCGTCGATCGTCCCCTCGATCGCCTCGCGTCCAGCCTCGAGCTTGGCTTTGGCCTGCTCGGACAAGAGTCGCGCTTCGTCGGTCGAGTCCGACACCCGCGACTGGTCGGCCATCAGCCGGGTCGTGACTTCCTCAAGCTGGTCGAGCATTTTCAAATGCTCGCCGATGCGCTCGGCCACTCCCTGGACGTAGCCCGCCACATCGCTGCACTCCATCGACAGCGACCCGCAATCGCGAGCCACCGCACGAATGGCATTTTCTGTAACTTCCTCGATCCCCGCAGTGGCCATTCGATGAGCCCCGTCCGAACTGTTTTCCAAAACGGAGATACGAACAACCTCCTACTCTTTCGTTAACCAAGAGGCTCAGTACAAGAGGTAGGACTTGCGCTCCTCTTCCCAGGCGCTCTCGTCGGGCGTGGTCAGCGCGTCGAGGTCTTGAGGCACGGCTTCGGGGTCATCCACCCATTCACGCAGCAGCGGCGAGCCGTTGATTACGTCGATGGCGAGCTTGTCGAACTCATATTCGTAAGGGAAATCACGCCACAGATCATAGTCCGGATAGAGGCGACGGATCGCCTTGAAAGCGAGCGTTTGAAGTCGCCACGGCTTGAAAGCCCCATGGTCGTAGAATGCCCCTTCGGCGTGGATGAACAGCCCGCGGCACATCTCCCCGACGTGCTTGTGAAAGGTCGGCTGGAAGGTGATCTCCCGCAGCTTGCAGCCGGCGAGCCACTGAGGGGCCAGCCGCTCCATCTCCTCCATCACCCGCCGCGGGTCGAGGTCGGGCGCACCGAACAGTTCCAGCGGCCGCGTGGTGCCCCTGCCCTCGCTTAGCGTCGTGCCCTCGAGCATTACGGTGCCAGCATAGTCGCGGGCCATGTTGAGATTGGCGGCATTGGGGCTGGGGTTGATCCACACCCGCTCGGGTGGCCAGCCGAAGCCTGGGGCTTCGTGCGGCCGCCAGCCTTCCATCTCGATCACGCGGTAATCGACGTCGAGTTTGAAATGCTCGACGAACCATTGTCCGAGCTCGCCCAAGGTGAGCCCGTGGCGCATGGGGATGGGCCCGGCTCCAACGAAGCTTTCCCAGTCGGGGCGGAGGGTGAGGCCCTCGACCGGCCGGCCAGCCGGGTTCGGGCGGTCAAGAACCCACACGCCCTTCCCTTGCTCCGCGGCGGCCTGGATCACGTACAGCAGCGTGGTGATGAAGGTGTAGATTCGGCAGCCGAGGTCCTGGAGATCGATGAGCACCGTGTCGAACGTGCCCAGCGATTGGCCAGTCGGGCGCCGCACCTCGCCGTAGAGACTGAACACCGGAATGCCGTGGACCGGGTCGGTGAAGTCGTCGGACTCGACCATGTTGTCCTGCTTGTCGCCGCGTAGCCCGTGCTGCGGGCCGAAGGCGGCGGTGAGCCTGAGCCCGGTTGCGGCGAGCGCATCGAGGCTGTGCACCAGGTCGCGCGTCACTGATGCGGGGTGAGCGACCAGCGCAACGCGCTTGCCCTCGAGCGGCTTGCGCAGCTCGGCGTCGGCAATCAGGCGGTCGATACCGAAAAGGGTCATGGCCGCCGCCTTAAGCGAGCCGCGCGACGAAGCAATCGGGGTGGTGGAAGTTGGGGCTGCCCGGCGGATGGGCGAGCGCCCAATAGGAGAGCTTCCCACCTTCTTCTTCGACGATCGCGGCGAGGCCGACCTCGGCAGGAGCGAGCAGCGAGAGGTCGCCGCTGAGCACCACGTGCAGGTGGTACGAGCCGGAAGAATCCTGTTTCCCGTCCAGCCGCGAATCCCTGATGCGCGGCTCCTGGTCGGGCTGATAGGCGCGCCGACCCATTCGCCAATCGGTGAAGGAATAGGCATTCCACGCCGAGAGCGGAGCGAAATTGAACTCGACGTAGCCGCCGCGCTCGGGCCGCACGAACAGCTCGAAGCAGGTGCCGCGCCACAGATTGTCGCGCCGTTCGTGAGCAAAGGCCGGGAGAATGACGCTGTCCACCGGCTCGACGGTGTAGGTGAGGGCGATGTTATTGCCCTGCCGAGCGACTTCCACCTCAACGAAGGCGACCGAAACCGCCTGCTGCTCGGGATGGGGAGCCAGGCGGTGCTTTCCGAAAAACTCCATGCTAGGCGCCGCTCCAAATGGCTCAATTCCAGTCTTCACTCCTAAAGCTGCTCGACGAGCGCGGCTACATCCATCAGTTGACCGACGCAGCCGCGCTCGACGCGCTCGCGGCGAAGGAGACGATCAGCGCCTACGTCGGCTTCGACGCGACCGCGCCGAGCCTCCACGTCGGCAACCTCGTCTCGATGATGATGCTGCGACGGCTGCAGCAGACCGGCCACAAGCCCATCGTGCTGATGGGTGGCGGGACGACCAAGGTCGGCGACCCGTCGGGCAAGGACGAAGCCCGCAAATTGCTCACCGAAGAGACAATCGCTGCCAACATCGCGTCGATCCGGCGCAACTTCGACAATGTCCTGGCCTTCGGGGACGGACCCACCGACGCCCTCCTGGTCAACAATGACGAGTGGCTGAGCGGCCTCGAATATATCTCCTTCCTGCGCGACGTGGGGCGGCACTTCACGATCAACCGAATGCTGACGTTCGAAAGCGTCAAGCTGAGGCTCGACCGCGAGCAGCCGATGACCTTCCTCGAGTTTAACTACATGATCCTCCAAGCTTACGATTTCCTCGAGCTCTCGCGCCGCGTCGGCTGCCGAGCGCAGTTCGGCGGGTCCGACCAGTGGGGCAATATCGTCAACGGGATCGAACTTGCCCGGCGCATCGACGGCACCGAGCTCTACGGCGTCACGACGCCGCTGATCACAACGGCCGACGGCGCCAAGATGGGCAAGACCGCGAAGGGCGCGGTGTGGCTGAGCGAGGAGCTCTTGAGCCCTTACGATTATTGGCAATTCTGGCGGAACACACAGGATGCGGACGTGGGCAAGTTCCTGCGGCTGTTCACCGACCTCCCGCTCGAAGAGATCAAGCGGCTCGAGCAGCTCCAGGGCGCCGAGATCAACGACGCCAAGGTCCTGCTCGCCAGCGAAGCGACGGCGATGCTCCACGGCCGCGAGGCTGCGGACGCAGCAGCCCGGACCGCCGCAGACACGTTCGGCGCGGGCGGCGCCGGGGAGGACCTTCCCACGCTGTCGCTCGGGGAAGGCATGAACATCGCCCATGCACTGACCGCGCTCGGCTTCACGCCGTCGAACAAGGAGGCCAAGCGCAAGATCGCCGAGGGCGCGGTCCGGCTCGACGATGTGACGGTGAATGACCCCGGGCTGGTGCTGACGCCGTCGGCCGAGCCGGTGAAGCTCAGCCTCGGCCGGAAGAAGCACGGCCTGCTGGTCCGCTAGCCGCTCCTGATCAGGCCCACCGCCTGATCGCGTTCGAACAAATAGAGGCAGGTCCGCGCCGCTTGGCCGCGTTCGCCTTTCAATCCACCGTCGCGATCGAGCAGAAGCCTGGCGTCATCCTGGGCGATCGGAGCAAGTTCCTCGACCAGCTCGGGCGTCGCCACGCGGAACGCCTCATCGCCCGACTGCCGCGTCCCCAAGATTTCCCCCGGCCCGCGCAGCCGCAAATCCTCCTCCGCAATGCGAAAACCGTCATTGGTCTCGCGCATTAGGGCAAGACGGGCGCGGCCCACGTCAGTCAGGTTCTGGCCGCGGATCAGCAGGCACACGCTTTTGCCCGAGCCGCGCCCCACGCGTCCGCGCAGCTGGTGCAGCTGCGCAAGGCCGAAGCGCTCGGCGCCTTCGACGATCATCGACGTGGCATTCGGTACATCAACCCCAACCTCGATTACCGTGGTCGCGACCAGGAGCGCCAGTTCGCCCGAGGCGAAGCGCGCCATCACCGCGTCCTTGTCCGGCCCTTTCATCCGCCCGTGGACGAGGCCGACTTTATCTTCGCCGAAGCGAAGCTTGAGCACCCGCGCGCGCTCTTCCGCCGCCGCGGCATCCAATTTTTCGCTCTCCTCGACCAACGGGCAAACCCAATAGGCCTGGCCGCCGCTGGCGATGTGGCGGCCGAGCCCGTCGATCACTTCGGGCAGCTTCTCCTCGCTGATCACGCGCGTTTCGACCGGAGTCCGCCCCGGCGGCA
>DATDDW010000372.1:0-3135 GCA_036523615.1 Sphingomicrobium sp. | reverse complement strand
CGCGGCGGCAAGCCGGTGCCGCAGGACGCGATCGTCGCCGCCTGCGACCGGCTGCGCCATCGCGGGCCCGATGACGCCGGCTATCTGGTCGACGGCGACTTCGGCTTCGGCATGCGCCGGCTGAGCATCATTGACGTCGCGGGTGGGCACCAGCCGATCTTCAGCCCCGACGGGCGCTACGCGATCGTCTTCAACGGCGAGATCTACAACCACCCGGAGCTGCGGCGGGAGCTCGAAGGCTCCTACGCCTTCCAGACCGACCATAGCGACACCGAGACGATCCTCGCCGCTTATTTGAAGTGGGGCGACGAGGCGTGGCTGCGCCTCGAGGGCATGTACACCGTGGCGATTTGGGACAAGGCGAAGAAGGAGCTGTGCCTGGCGCGCGATCCGCTGGGCATCAAGCCGTTGTTCTTCAGCGAACAGAAGGGGGCCATCTCCTTCGCTTCGGAGATCGGCGCGCTGCGGGCACTGCCGGACCACGCCTTCGACCTCAACGAAGAGGGCGTCGACGATTTCTTCTGCTTCGGCCACGTGCTTCCCCCGCGCACCATCTTCAAGCAGGTCCAGCCGCTGGAGCCCGGCCACGTGCTTCACGTCGGGGCTTCGGGCGAGCCGGTCATCCGCCGCTTCTGGCAGGCCCGGGTCGAGCCGCGGCAGGGGCTTTCCGAGGACGAGTGGGTCGAGGAGGCGCGGGCGCGGCTGCTGACCAGCGTCGACAGGCACATGCTCGCCGACGTCCCGGTCGGCGCCTTCTTGTCGGGCGGGGTCGATTCGGCGGCGGTGGCTGCGGCGATGGCGCGATCGGCCGGTGCAGGGTTCAAGGCGTTCACGGCGGGCTTTCCCGGCTCGCCGCGCGACGAGACTGCCGCGGCAAAGCGCATCGCCGAGCACCTCGGCTGCGAGCATATCGTCCTGCCGATGGTCCCCGAGACCGCGGCGGACGTGCTCCCAGCGGTGCAGGCGGCGTTTGACGAGCCGTCGGCAGCCAATTCCGCTATCCCGTTGTGGTACTTGTCGCGCACCGCGGCCGAGCATGTGAAGGTCGTGCTGTGCGGCGAGGGCGGCGACGAATTGTTCTTCGGCTACAACCGCCATCGCTGGGCGCAGCGGATGGCACGTTGGCGGCTGCTGGCGAGGCTGGTCGGCCGGGGCGTTGAGCGCCTGCCTGAGCTGCCGCTGCGCCAGTGGAATTATGCGCGCCAGCTCGCCGGCCGATTCCGCGAAGGTGCGCTGGTCGACGATGGCTACGAGCGCTTCTTCGCCGCAGTCTCAATCAGCACTCCCGAGCTTCGCGCGCGGCTGTACGAGCCGGGCTTCTTCCGCCGTGAGCAGCCCCGCGACACGCTAGAGGCGAGGGCGCTCGCCTACTTCCCGCCGGCGGACCAGCCGCCGCTGTCGGAGCTCGAGCAGTTCATGCTCGGCGATCTGACGGTGCACATGCCCGCCTCGCTGCTGCAGCGGCTCGACCGCTCCAGCATGGCGCATTCCCTTGAAGCACGCGTGCCGTTCCTGTCGCACAAGTTCGTCGACTGGGCGCTCACGGTGCCCACCGAAATGAAGTTGCGCGGCAATGTCGGCAAATATGTGCTGCGCCGCGCGGCCGAACCGTGGCTGCCAAAGGGTGCTCTGGACCAGCCCAAGATCGGCTTTCAGCTCCCGCTCGCCGACTGGTTCATGGGCGGGCTGAACGATTTCGCACTCGAGGCGTGGCGCTCGTCGGGCGCGGCGCAGATGGGCCTCATCGACAATGCCGGGGTGGAACGGCTGTTCGACGAGCACCGCCGCGGCGTCGCCGACCATGGCCGGATGCTTTACGCGATCGCGATGTTCAGCTGCTGGTGGAAGGACCAGGGACCCGCCGCCAGCGTTGCGCCGTTCCTGCGAAAGGGGGAATCGCGCCTGCGCGGGAATGACGAGAAACTCGCGTCGTGATGCCTAAGATCTCCGTCGTCCTGCCGGTGCACAACCGCGCCAATGTGCTCGACCGGGCGATCCGCAGCGTCCTCGACCAGACGTTCAAGGAATGGGAGCTGCTCGTCGTCGACGACGGATCGAGCGACGGCAGCGCCGCTGCCGCCAAGTCCTTCGGCGATCCGCGGATCAAGGTCATCGACCTCGGGGAGAACCGCGGCGGCAATGTCGCGCGCAACGCCGGCCTTCGCGGCGCCGCCGCCCCTCTGATCGGCTTTCTGGACAGCGACGACGAATACTTGCCCGAGAAGCTCGAATGGACGGTCTCCGAGTTCGTCCGCCGTCCGGAAGTCGACCTGCTGGTCGACAGCTTCGTCAAGGTGCAGCCGTCCGGCGCTCGCGTCACCCGCAAGAATCCGATGATAGGCGACCGCGAAACCTTCCGAAAGGCGCTCTTTCAGCGGCAGTTGTGGAAGGCGACGCCGTCGATCACGCTCAAGCGGGAGGTCGTACGCCGCGTGATGTTCGACGAGAGCTTGCGACGCCTCCAGGACTTCGACTTCCTGATCCGTGCTTCGGCCGTCGCCAACTGCGCTTCGACTGACCAGGTGCTGTGGGTCAAGCATTGGGACGCGGCCGCCATTTCCGCGCAGGACAATATGATCGCGGCGAACGTCGAGCTGGTCCGCCGTCATCCCGAATATCTAAAGACGCGCGAGTATCGGCCGGGGCTCGCTTATGCGCTGCGGCTGTCGCTGTGGCGGCGGCTGAAGAAGGGCGATCCGGCCGGGATCCTGCGCGACATCGGCAATTTGCGTACCGCGTTTGGGAGCCGCGAAGCGACGCGTCTGCTGCTTGAGGCCGCCCGCCCGCGGCCGCGGCTATGAGGAATAGCCGAATACCGGATTGAGCTGCTCGGCGACGTAGGCGTCGATCTTCGCCGCTTGTTCTTCGCCGAGCTCGGCGCGGTAGCCGCCGCTGCCGCCGCTGCGCACTTTGCCCGACTGCTCGTCATCCGCCCTCGCGCGCCGCAGCCGCGGCGAACGGAAATAGCCTTCGCGCTCACGCTGCTTGAGGTTCGCCAGCCGTCCGAACTCCACCGCCTCGGCGGTCTCGGAGTCGCTGGCCTTGAGCCCGATTGCCTCGGCCAGCGTGCGCAGCGCACTCTCCGGCTCGGCGAGGAAATCCTCGTAGCGGACGATGGTCACTCCCGGCAGCGCC
>DATDDW010000371.1:0-10457 GCA_036523615.1 Sphingomicrobium sp. | reverse complement strand
GTCATATTCGTGCATCACAAGAATGCCGAGGACAGCCTCAGGCAGCTTGCGCGGATATTCCCGTCGGTGAAGGCACCCGAAAGTGCCTGAGCCTGGACGCTTAGGCGGCGGCCTTGAGGTCGACCTTCTCGACCCACTCCGGCCAGAACACCGGCTCGCGGCTCGACCAGCCCGGAGCGGTCGCGGCGCTTTCGCTGATCGACTGCAGGAGCACCCGGCGGCGGTCCGGATGGAGATGCGGCAGCGCCGCGGCGGCGCAGAAGGCCGACGGCAGCCACGGGCGCGACGCCGCGCCGATCAGCCGCTCGTAGAGGAAGCGGTAGGCGGCGAAATTGGGCAGCCGGTCCTGGCCGAGGTCGAACGCCGACAAGGTGATCAGCATCCCGACGAAGGGCTCGATCATGTCGAGGCCGCTGTCGTCCGGCACCTGCAGGCGCAGATGATCGAGCTGCTTGTAAAGGCGGGCCTGGGCGCGGATTGACGCGGCTTCGCCCTCGTCGCGGGCCCAGCATTCGATCGGGTCGCGGCGGCCATAGGCAACATCGAGCGACCGGCGGATGTAGCGCTGCGTAGCTTTGGAGAAGCTCGCAAACTCCTTCATCTCCGAGATCAGCATCGCGCCGCTTGCCGGCTGGCTGGTCCGCGTAATCATGAACCCGACTCCTCTTGCCCTGGCGGGATCATGCAGCGGTATTGGTTTCGAGAAACTTAACCACAGTCCCACCCCCGGTTCAGATTGAATCAGAGGGGAGTCACCGCGTCTAGGCTAGAAATTGACAAGTCGCGGGAAAACTGTGGATTGTTGATTTATTGCAACGGCGATGCGTTTTTGTGACGCCGGCGAAACTTAGCTAGTGGGGAAAGCCCGACGACGGGGCGGGGTCGTCGCTTTGCCCCGGCTGGACTGCCGCCGGCGGATCGGAAGCGTCCATCGATTCGTCGCTTCCGACATCGACCTTGGCATCGTCGTCGTGCGGGTTGCGCTTGAGCTTGCGCTCGAGCTCGCGTTCCGGTTCGCCCGAGATCACGGGCGGAGGCGCGGACTGAGCGCCGCTATTCTTCGGGTCGTTCACAGCGGCTTCTCCGTCGCCCTGCCATTGCTCGATTGTAACGAGCAGGAGCATAAGGGCGTTCCGCCGGGGCGGCGTTTCGACCGGCAGCGGTGGCGCTTCTGCCAACGGGCAGGCGGCGGTTTGCGGGCAGCGTCTTTTGAGCGAGAACCCGACCATGTTCATGATGCCACCCCAGGCGGCGGTTCGGTCGCGGTTCGCCGACTTGCCGCTCGCCGTGAAATCGATCCTCGGCTTCTGGTTCTTCTATTTCCTGACCGTCGTCGCCCGCGCGTTCCTCGGCCGCGATCCAGGCACGGTCCTCGAAAACAAGACGATGACCATCGCCGGCGGAGTCATTCTGACCTTCGCCATTTATGCGGCGATCCGCTTCTTCGCCGACGGGGCGCCGCTTCGCCGCCAGGCCGTCGTTGCAGGCATCTCGTCCTTTGTCGCGTCCATTGCCCTGTCGGCGTACCTGATCGCGGTCGACCGCTACCAGGACAAGCCGCACGACGAATTCCATTATCTGTCAAAGGAAGGCTACCAGGTCACTGAGGTCGGCAACCAGATGCGGCTGGAGCGCCCGAATGCTCCGCCGCTCATCGTCACCTATCCGAACGTGAGCGCGCTCGACGGCTACGAACAATTCCGCATCGCGACAGACTCGGTGGTCGTCTGGCTGTTCTTTTTCGCCGCCTGGAGCGCTTATTATCTGGCGACTCAGGCCCAGGCGGAAGTTCTGACGGCACAGCGGCGGGCGGCGGCAGCGGAAAGCGCCGCGCAGACGGCTCAGCTCCAGGCGCTCCGCTACCAGATCAACCCGCACTTCCTGTTCAATACGCTCAACTCATTGTCCTCGCTGGTGATGACCGGCCGAAGCGACCGCGCCGAGGCGATGCTGCTCGCGCTCTCGACCTTCTTCCGTTCGACCCTTTCGCTCGATCCGAGCGCGGAGGTCTCACTCGCGGAGGAGATCGCGCTGCAGCGGCTCTATCTCGACATCGAGAAAGCGCGCTTTCCCGACCGGCTGCACGTAGAGATCGAGGTCCCCGCGGAGCTCGAGCAGGCGCGCCTTCCAGCCCTTCTGCTGCAGCCGATCGTCGAGAATGCGATCAAATACGGCGTGTCGAAGAGCCGCAAGGCGGTTGTGGTCAGGATCGAAGCGCGTCACCTCGACAATCACCGCATGCTGCTCGAGATCAGCAATCGCCTGAAGAACGGCGGGAAGGATGAGCTTCCGGCGGCAACTCACGAGGGCACCGGCGTCGGCCTCGCGAACGTCGTCCAGCGGCTCGAGACCCGCTTTGGAAGCCGCGCCGCGTGCCGCTTCGGGGCGATGGCCGGCGGCGGCTACAAGGTGTCGCTGACGATGCCCGTCGAAACCCATGCCTGACACCAAGCCGCTCCGGGTATTGATCGCCGACGACGAGCCGCTTGCGGCCGAGCGGCTGCAGCTGCTCCTGGCTCGGTCGAACGGCGCGCAATTGGTCGGCACGGCAAGCGACGGCGACAGCGCCATCAACTTGAGCGAGGCGCTGCATCCCGATCTGCTGCTGCTCGACATCGCCATGCCCGGCCTCGACGGCATCGGCGTTGCCCGCGCGCTCGCCGCGATGAACCCGTCGCCGGCGGTGGTCTTTGTCACGGCCTTCGACCAGTTCGCCGTCGCTGCATTCGAGGTCGAAGCCGTCGATTATTTGATGAAGCCGGTCGATCCGGACCGGCTGCAGCGCGCGCTCGACCGGACCCGCGCTTACCTTCACCAGCGCAGCGCCCAGCCGGCAGCCGGCAAGAGCTCCCAATGGCTCGACGAATTCTGGGCCTCAGACCTTTCAGGACTGGTGCGCATCGCCGCGCGCGACGTCGATCGTGTGTCGGCCGAACGCGATTATATGCGGCTCCACGTCGGACGTCGCAGCTGGCTCATCCACCATTCGATGACGGCGCTCGAGGAAGGCCTCGATCCCGAGCTGTTCGTGCGGCTGCATCGCTCGGCGATCGTGCGCAAGGACTTCATCGCCGGCTTTACCCGCAACCCGTCGGGACGTTGGATCGCGCGGCTCGCCGATGGTACCGAGCAGCCGGTCGGCCGGCTCTATTCGGATCGCGTCAGGGCCATCGCCGGCCGTTAGCAACAGGACCGCCGCGCCCGCTGGCAGACGCGGCGGCCTTGAACCTATTCATTGGGCGCTGACGATCAGCGCGGCGGCAGCGCCGACCGTGACCATGCCCTGCCGCGCCGAGGCGACGGCCGCCTCGTACGCCGGCCGGGCGCGGGCGACCGCATCACTGCGGCAGATGTTCGTCGCCGTCGACAGCGCGAGCTCGCGTGAATCTTCGATTACGCAGACGACGCGGGCGCCATGGGCGATCCGCCGCTGCAGAGTTTGCTGGCCCGCATTGGATGCGAGGTTCAGGTCGGCGTAGGACACTCGGAACGAGTCCGACTCCGCAGCCTGGCTGACGGTTGGCGTGACGAGCACTGTAGCAACGGCCAGCGCCGCTAACGCGGGAATGGCTTTCAACATGTCGCGTCTCCCTTTTTGCGACGCGAGGCCTGGGGATTTTGGTGAGGGGACGCCCCGCGCCGCAGCCTGGATATGCGCTCGCCGACTGGCAGCGTCGCGCTCCTGTCGATGACAGCTCGAGAATTGTCGGCGGCCCGACAGAGGGCGTCCGTCAGCAGTTGAATCGACGAACGGTGGTCAGTCGGCGTTCATCTTTCTGGCGTCTCAGCGGGGCTGCGGTCAACTGCGGCGGCAAGCGCAACGTCGAAGGTGACGTTGCCCAAAGTTCGGAAAATGTCGGGGATCATCTCGACCGCGACCAGAAGCGCCAGCGGCGCGATCGGTGCGCCAAGAGCGATACAGATCGGCGCGATCGAGCTGATGAAAGTGATTTCGCCGGGAAGGCTGATCGCGCCGTAGCTCATGACCGCGCCGACCGCGGTGGCAGCGATCATCTGCGCCGGCGAGGGGTGCAATCCGAGCCAGTGGGCGACGTAGAAAGCGACGGCAGTGTTCATCGCCGGCCCGGTCGAGCGGAACAAGGCGACGGCGAGCGGAAGCGACACATCCGCCACTTGCTCGCGAATGCCGAGCACTCGCGCCGCGCTGAGCATCGCCGGCAGCGAGGCGAGCGACGAACGCGTCGAGATGGCGACGGCTTGCGGACCAATCATCGCCTGCAAGAAAGCTGCGGGGCGCTTGCGGCCGACAATAATGCCCATCGGGTAGGCGCCGAGCAGCATCCACAGCAGGCCGATGGTGGAAATCAGAATGATGTAATGGCCAAGGCCGGCGAATGCCGCTCCGCCGGCTTCGTTGCCGACGGTGAAGGCGAGCGCGAGGACGCCGATCGGGGCAAGCGCCAGAACCCAGGCGATGATGACCAGCAACGCCTCGGCCACGGCTTCGAAGAAGTTGACCACCGCCGCGCGCCCGGTGCGGCCGACGCGGGTCAGCGCGAGGCCGAACAACAGCGCGAAGACGACCAGGGGCAAAACGTCGCCGTTGGTCGCCGCAGCAAGCACGTTGGGCGGCACCACACCCTTGAAGAATTCGGCGATGCCGGGGAGGGCGGCCGGCGCCTTGCCCTCGACGCTTGCAAGCGCAGTCTGCAGGGCGCCCGCCGTCTCGCGCGCGAGCGGGAACACCGACGTCAGCAGCAGCATGAGGAGGGCACCAAAGATCGCCGAGACGGTGCAAATAATGACGATCCACAGCACCGAGCGCGCGGCGACGCGGCCGCCCTGGGCGGCTTCGGCGCTGCGCGCGATGCCGGTGACCAGTAAGGTCACGACGAGCGGAATGACCGTCATCTTGAGCGCGTTGAGCCACAAAGTGCCGACAAAGCTCGCGACGGCGAGGGCTCCGGCGCGGGCACCGGGAGCGAGCCGGTCCGACGCCATGCCGAGAAGGAGGCCGATAACGAGGCCGCCCAGCGCCCAGTAGGCGCGGAACCCGCCGCCGCTCTTGTCGGGCTCGGCTGATTTCCGCTTGGGGCTCAACGCGGCTTCTTGAATTCGAAGATGAAGCGATCGGTCTTGCCGCGCACCTTCGGGTCGAAGACCAGCAGGCTATGATCGTCGGCCGGGTTGCGCAGCAGGTTGCTGCTCTTCACGAACACGAAGCCCGCTCGCTTGAAGTCCGCCTTGACGACATTGGGATCGATGCGGTGGAATTTCTCCACCGTCGCCCGCGCGTCGCTGTTGGGGTTGGCGATGTGGTCGATGACGCCGATCACCGCGCCCGGCTTCATTGCGGCATAGACCGCCTTGAGGAACGCATCGGGGTCCATGCGCGGGATCTTGTACTTTTCGCTCTGCCAGTAGGTGTCGTGATAATTGTCGTTGAGGATCACGAAGTCGGCATAATTTTTCGGCAGCTCCGGCGCTTCGAACGGTGACACGACGCTCGAGACGTTGGGATGCTTGGCGGCAAACGCTCCGAACGACTGCTTGACCTTGTCGCTGTAGAATTGCGTCGGCGTCCACACGGTGTCGTGGCCCTTGGGGCCGACCACCGGCGCCATGATCTCGGCCCAGTAGGCATTCCCGCCGAACAGGTCGAGGACGTGCATCCCGGGCTTGAGGCCGAGGAACTGCAGCACCTGCGCCGGCTTGCGGCCCTCGTCGAGCTTGACGTTGTCGGCCGATCGGTCGGGTGAAGCGACGGCAGCAGCCAGCGTGACGGGCCGGGCCGGCGAAGCGGCGTGAAGAGCCAGCGGCGCTGCGGTCAGCGTCAGCGCGAGAGCGATGGAATATAGGAGACGCATGCGAACCCCCTTCTTAGGTTTGCGACTTCTCTATTGATCGGCGCGGCCTTGCGCCAGCGTCAGGCCGCGGCCGCCGCCTTGGCCTTGGTCATTGCCGCGACGAGCTTCATCGCCTCGTGCGCCGACAGCGCCGCGCCTTCCTGCCAGGTCGGCTGATAGCTTAGATGCTCGCCGGCGAAGACGATCGGCCCTTCGGGCTTCAACAACTCGGCGTAGAGCGGTCCGCGCCCGCCACCGCCGCCTGGCCGGGGATCGAAATCGGGCCACAGCGCTCCGACGCCCTCCGAATACTTGGTCAGGCCCCACGCGACCGTGATCGGCTTGCTGAGCTCGCGCGAGCGCCCCGGGTGCAAAGCCTCGATGGAATCCCGGCAGATGCGAAATCTCTCTTCATGGCTGAGGCGCGCGAAATGGTCGGGATTGTCCCGGTTGGTCCAGCCCGCGGCATAAGCAGCGACCAGCACGCCGCGCGGCGCGCCGTAGCCGTTCGAGGGGTAGATCACATTTTCGTTCAACCTGTCGGTCCATGCGAGGCCGCCGAAGATATTGCCGTCCTGCTCCCAGAAACGGGGTGCCTCGAACCCGACTTTGACGCTGTGCAGATAAGGCGCCGCGCCGGCGATCGCCGCCTTCTTCGCGGGTGAGAAGTCGCTCGGAATCCTCGCCAGTACGGGCAGCGGAATCGTACAAATGCAATAATCTGCCTCGGTCATCTGCTTGCCGGGGCCATGCTCGATACGAACGCGGTCGCCGACGCGGCGAATGGCGGAGACGGATCTGCGAAGCCGGACGGTGGGCTTGACCTGCTCGTAAATGGCGTGGGCGATGCGATCCATGCCGCCGACCGGCTGGAGCATCGTCGCCTGCATGTCCCAGATGTGCTCGAATGCATAGGGAAGAGCGATGGCGCGCGACGGCAGCAGATCGTTCAGGCTCTGCGGCGGAAGCGTGACCGGTGCCTGGTCGTAGCCGCCGCCGTCGACCGAATAGCCGGACGAGCCGCTGGGAGTGTATCGGCCTTTATCGTCGAGCTGACCGTAGAAGCCGAGGAACTCGCGGATCATCGTCAGCTCGCCCTTGGGCATCGCCTGGTCGAGCGCATGTTGGTCGATCGCCTTGGCCAGCAGCTCGGCGAGGTTACCGCGCATGTCGTTGACCATCCGCCGCTCGGGCTGGACCTTGCCGGCGAAATCCCAACCGGCGTTGCGGTTCACGTTCACGAAGGTCTCGAGCTGGACGCCGAAGCGCCGGGCGTAACCGAGGATTGCGCGGTGGGTGCTGGGGAGCCGCGCCGGACCCGAGTTGAAGTAGAGCCCTGGAGCGAAGGCGGCGACCTGGTCCGGCCGCCCGATCTGCTCGACGTGGTCGCCGCCGCGGATGGTCCACACCCGCCCGCCGATCCGGTTGCGCGCCTCGAGGATCGTGACGCGATAGCCTGCGCGCTGGAGCTCATAGGCGGAAACCAGCCCGGCTATGCCAGCGCCAAGAATGACTACCGAGCGGCCGCCGCCGCTCGCGGGCGGGAGGGCGAAGTTCTCGGCCCCGGCGGGCGTCGGGACGGCGAGGCCGAGCGCCTCCATTGCCATGTATGCGGCGCCGAGACCGCCCACGGTCCCGATCTGTTCGAGCAACGCGCGACGAGTGAGTGCCATGGCTGTTCCCCCTGCCAGCGCGCCAGACTGACAGGGAAACACGGCTCATGCCCAGCAAAATCGACCAACGGGCCGCATCGGCTCGCCAACTCAAGCGTTCAGTGGGGGAGAAGTATGGGCACCAGTGGGAGTAATCGACATGACTGACCGCAAGGACGAAATCGCGACTTTGAACACGCTGATCGCGACGACGATCGACAGCATCACCGGCTATGAGAATTCGGCCAAGGACATCAAGAGCCAGCGTTTGGCCCAGATCTTCCGCGAGCGGGCCAACGAACGGCAGCAGGTCGTCGAGGAGCTGCGCGCCGAAGTGCGCCGGCTCGGCGGCGAGCCCGAAAGCGACGGCTCGTTCCTCGGCAAGACCCACCAGCGCTTCGAGGACTTGAAAGCCGCGGTCACCGGGCAGGACGAGCAGGCGATTATCAAAGAGGTCGAGCGCGGCGAGGATTACCTCAAGGAGAAATTCGAGACCGCCCTCAACGAGGGCACGCTGAGCGGTGAAACCCGCGCGGTGGTCGAGCGCGCCTATCAGTCGGTCCGCTCCGGCCACGACCAGATCAGCCAGCTGAAGCACGCGATGGAGGCTTCTTCCTAAGCCGTAACCCCACTTGTTGGGGTGGGGCGCGGAGCGGTCCTCAGGCCAGCGGGACCGCTCCGCCGTCCAATTAAACGAGCCTAATAGCCCATCAGCGCGAGCACTTCGCGGCGGCTTCGCTCATCCTCGCGGAAGGTGCCCATCATGCGGCTGGTGGTCATCATCACACCCGGCGTGTTGACCCCGCGGGCGGTCATGCAAGCATGGCTCGCTTCGATCACCACGGCCACGGCCTTTGGCTGGAGATGCTGCCAGATCGTGTCCGCGACCTGCGCCGTGAGCCGCTCCTGGACCTGCAGCCGGCGGGCGAAGCCGTGGAGCACGCGCGCGAGCTTGCTGATCCCGACGACCTTGTCGCGCGGCAGGTAAGCGATCGAGGCCTTGCCGATGATCGGCGCCATGTGGTGCTCGCAGTGCGACTGGAAGGGGATGTCCTTCAGCAGCACGATCTCGTCGTAGCCGCCGACTTCCTCGAACGTCCGGCTGAGGTGTACCGCCGGATCTTCGGCGTAGCCGCGCGCATATTCGCGCCAGGCGCAGGCCACGCGCCGCGGCGTATCGAGAAGGCCCTCGCGGTCGGGATCGTCGCCGGCCCAGCGGATCAGTGTCCGCACCGCTTCCTTGACGTTCTTGGGGACCTGCGACGTCTCCTCGGATTCGACGAGGTCGCCGTCCTCGGGCTCGCCATGCTCGAACGGTGGATTCATGCCTCCAGCTCCCGCGCAATATCGTCGGCGACCGTGGCCGCCTGCTCGCGAATATCGGGAACCGCGATGATTTCCCAATACCGGCCCTTGGTTAGAGGCCCGAGCGCCCACAAACGTTCCCCGGCGCGTGAACTCTCGTCGACCTGCAGCCCGAGGCCGAGCTGGTCGGGCCGCACCTGCCCTGAATCCAGGAGGCTGCGCAGCAGCGGGTCCTTGGACCGCGCGATGACGTGCAGCGGGCCGGTGCAGTTGAACGCATAAGCAAAGCTCGCGGTCTGGCTGTTGCTTGCCCCCCGGCGGCGATACTGCACCTCGAGCCCCCCCTCGGTCTGGTGCGCGCTGATGATCCGGCCAGCCATGACTTCGAGGCGGCCTTCGCCGATGAGGCGGGTAATTGTCTGCGCAACTTCGGGAGCGATGCGATGGCGGTGGACGTCCCACCACGGCCGCGCGTGGCGCAGGAACCGCCGCTGCTGCTCACCGTCGAGGCTCTGCCACAGCGGGTGGCTGTGCGGGCGCAGGCTGTCGACCGCCGCTCGCCAGCCCACTGCGGCGCTGCGCTTGCGCAGCCAGCGCCACAGTCCGCGGACGCTACCGTGCGGCACCTCATCCTGCTCGACCGGCGCTGGATCGAAGTCGGCGTGCGAGCGGGGAATCAGCCCGCGCCGCGACAGTGCGACGATCCTGCCGCGGTAGCCGGCCGAATGGAGCGAGAGCACCAGATCGACCATGGTGAGGCCGGTGCCGACGAGCAGCGCCGGCTCGCCTGAGGCGGCGAGTTCCTCGACCGCGGCGCGAGCGGCTCCGCCCCACGGATCCCCGATGAAGCGCTCGCCGGCGCCGACGAAGGCGCTGAGCGGCTCGGGCTCTTGGTTGCCGACCGCGAGCGCGAGCGCGTCGGCGGCGAGGCTTTGCCCGTCGGAGAGGTCGACGCGCCAGCCGCCATCGGCACGCCATGCCTTGACCGCCGTCGCTTCGAGGGGTTCGCAGCCCTTGCCCGTCGCTTCGTCCAGGATGTCGCCGACATAGCGCGCGAACAGGCGCCGCTCGGCGAAACCGCGGCGGTCGCCGCCCTCGCTCTCGAACCGCTCGGCAAAATGGTCGGGCTCGCCGGCCCAGGCGCTCATCCCTTCGGCGCGGACGTTGAGCAGGTGCGCGCGCTCGGTCGTCGAGTAAGCCACGCCGCGGCCCATCCGGCCGCTGCCTTCGATCAGCGCCGAGCCGATCCCGCGCCGCGCCAGCTGCGCCGCCAGGATGGTCCCGGAAAAGCCGCCCCCGATGATCGCGACCGGAACGCGCCGGTCAGATGTCATGGTCAGATGTCATAGTCCGACCAGTTCTCCGGGCGCGACGAGCCGGCCCTGATCTTCTGGATGTAATGGTAGGTTTCGGTGACCCGCCGTCCCGCCGTATCCGTGAACCATCCGGGGACCGCCCCGTGCACCAGCGCGGCAATGCCGGCCCAGATCAGCTGGAAGCCAATTTTCACGGCGCCCGCCCCGTGCGCGCCCCAGCTCATTCCGAGAGAGCGCGGGTGCTCGAACAGCAACCGGTCAACGATCCCGCCTTGTTCGCTGTCCACATTCGGATGATCGGTCGCCATGGCCCTGCCCTTGAGTGCGAAACTGGCGACCCCGACAGGATTCGAACCTGTGGCCCTCAGATTAGGAAT
>DATDDW010000370.1:0-3030 GCA_036523615.1 Sphingomicrobium sp. | reverse complement strand
CGCATCTCCTGGTGGAGCAGCCCGACCGCATTATGCTCGGGATCGTCGCTGCGGAAGCTGTTCGAGCAGACCATCTCGGCGAGGCGGTCGGTCTCGTGCGCCGGCGTCGTGTCGCCGCCGCCACGCATTTCGCTGAGGCGTACCCGAAAGCCGGCTTCGGCCAGCTGCCATGCGGCTTCGCTCCCCGCCAGGCCGCCGCCGATGATGTGGACGTCAAACGACATGCGGACGGCACTAGCGCCTGCACGTCTTTTCGTCATGCCGGGCTTGACCCGGCATCTACCTTTTCCTTCAACGCTCCAAGAAAGGTGGACCCCGGATCAAGTCCGGGGTGACGGTGGCCATGCGCATCTTCACGATTGGCTACGAGGGCGCGACGGTGCCCGAGTTCATCGCGGCGCTTCAGCAAGCCGGCGTGGAGCGCCTGATCGACGTCCGCGCGCTGCCGCTGTCGCGGCGGCCCGGCTTCTCCAAGTCGCCGCTCAAAGCCGCGCTCGAAGAGGCCGACATCGACTATGTGCACTTGAAGGCACTCGGAACGCCGTCGGAAGGCCGCACCGCGGCGCGTGCCGGGCGACACTCGGACATGGCGCGGATCTATGCCAGGCAGCTCGAGCTTCCCGAAGCGATCGTCCAGTCGGCGCAGATGCTCGATCTTGCGCAGGAGAAGCCGAGCGCGCTGATGTGCATGGAACGCGATCCCGCGCATTGCCATCGCACTTTGCTTCTGAAAGCCGTCGCGCCGCAGGCCAAGGTGGTCGACCTTTACCCCTGAATGACACGCAGATTAACTGTAGGAACCGCTCGCCCGCTGGCCGGTTTCCGATTCGGAACAATCCACAAAAGGGAGAGGATTCGATGAGGAAATTGGCGATTCTGCTCGGCGGGGCGCTGGCCCTGGCCGCCTGTTCGACGACGCCGCGACCCGCGACTCCCGCCGACCTCAGCAATCCGCTGATCGCCCCCGGTTATCTGTCGATGGCGGGAAGCAGCGATCAATTCGAGATCCAGTCGGGTCAGCTGGCCCAAGCCGTCTCCCAGAACCCGGGCGTGCGCAGCATCGCCGGAATGCTGGTGGCCGATCATACGCAGTCGACGCAGATGCTGATGTCGGCCGCCGCGGCTGCGCATGTGCCGGCGCCGCCGCCGGCGCTCCTGCCGCAGCACCAGGCGCTGCTCGACCAGCTGCGCGCCGCCGGATCGGGACCGAGCTTTGACGTCGCCTTCCAGCAGATCCAGATCCAGGCGCACCAGCAGGCGCTGACGCTGCATCAGAATTACGCGGCAAGCGGCGACGTGCCGGCGCTGCGCGCAACGGCAGCCCAGATCGTGCCCGTCGTTCAGAGGCACCTTGCGGCGCTTCAGTCGCTGCAGGTGACGATGGCGCCGCCGCCACCGCCTCCGCCGCCGCCGATGGCTCCGCCGCCGCCGCGGCGTGCCGGCGAGCGCGGCTAACGACGCTCATCCCGAGATCGGAGGGAAAGGCCCGGCGCTGAGCCGGGCCTTTTCGTTCAGGCGGCGGGAAGCTCATCGGCCGAGGTCTGGCTGTCGAGCAAGGCCTCGATGTCAGGCACGGGTCGGCCGCTCATTTCCTTGTTGATGGTGCAGACGACGCGCTTTTGCACTTCCTTGTGCAGGCACTTCTTGAGCACGCCCAGCGCCTTGGGCGGGGCGACGATCGCCAGCGCGTCGAAGTCGTTGCGCAGCACGCGCCGCTTGAGCTCGTCGGCCGCCTCCTTGATCCAGCGGTCCTCTTCGAGCTGGTGAAAATCGGTCTCCTCGTAGGACGGACGGTTGGCGCCAAAGCTCTGCTTCACGGTGCCCGGCGCGTCCGTATGATAGTCGCGATCCTTCCGGTCCGAGCGCGCGTCATGCGATTCGGTGCGCAAGTCTATCTGGCTCTCGTCGCCATGATTGCGGAAGAACAGCATCTTGCGGCCGTCGGCGACGAGGACCAGCGCATTGTGGGGAAGGGGCATCGGATCGGTTCCTCCGGTTGTGTTTGAAGGGAGAACGCGGCGCCGACCCGGCGAGTTTCCGCAGCTTATCGCAGGATGGCTCTATTCGTCGGGCTCGGGATCCGCGGGCTTCTCGAGCTCGCTTTCGCCGACGACCGCGCCTTCCTCGGGCGCGATTTCGTCGCCGCCGTCGACCTCAATCTCCTCTTCCTCGCTCTCCTCGATCTTGGCGACGCTGACCACGTGCTCGCCCTCGGCGACGCGGAAGATCGTCACGCCCTGGGTATTGCGGCCCATTACGCGGATGTCGCCAACGGTGGTGCGGATCACCTTGCCGTGGTCAGTGACCAGCATCAGTGCTTCGCCCTGATGGGCCGGGAATGAGGCGACGACGCAGCCGTTGCGTTCGGAAGTGTCGATGTTCGTGATGCCCTGGCCGCCGCGGTTGGTGCGGCGATATTCGTAGGCCGAAGAGCGCTTGCCGTAGCCATTCTCGGTGACGGTGAGGATGAACTGCTCCTTGTCGACGAGCTCGGCCATGCGCTCGGCGGAAATCGGGCACTCGCCCTCTTTCTCACCCTTCCACGGCGCGAAGCGGAGGTACGCCTCGCGTTCCTCCTGGCTGGTGCCGACGCGGTGCAGGATCGACATGGAAATCACCTGGTCGCCTTCGAGCAGGCGCACCCCGCGGACGCCGGTCGAGGTACGTGAGCGGAACTCACGCACGTCGGTTGCCATGAAGCGGATCGCCTTGCCGTTGCGGGTGGCGAGCAGCACGTCATCGCCCTCGGTCAGGAGTTCGACGCCGATCAGCCGGTCGCTGGTATCGGTCTGTTCCTCGCTGTCATCGTCGGACTCGGTCTCCTCGGTGGTGCCGGTGCCGAAGCGCATCGCGATCTTGCCGTTGGACGGGATGTTGGTGAAGGCCGCCATGCTGTTGCGCCGCACGGTGCCGTGGGCAGTCGCGAACATGATGTGCAGGCCGCCCCATTCGCTCTCGTCCTCGGGCAAGGGGAGCACGGTCGAGATCGTCTCGCCCTCGGCGAGCGGAAGAAGGTTGACCATCGGCCGC
>DATDDW010000369.1:0-3982 GCA_036523615.1 Sphingomicrobium sp. | reverse complement strand
GAAAAGCCGCGCGCCTCGGTCAGGAACAGCGGCAGCCAGGCGAGCAGGAAATAGAAGCAGTAGTTGCCCAGCCCGTGGACGATCGACATCGACCACAAGGGCCATGAGCGAAGCAAAGTCGCGGCGGGAACGCGGGCCTCGCGCTGCCGGTGCGTTCCCGCGGGCAGCGAACGCACCAACTGCTGCCACGGCAACAGCCACAGCAGAGTCACTGCTCCGAACATGAAAAACATCGCGCGCCAGCCGAAGTGAGCAACAACCAGGCCGCCGCCAAGCGTGCCGGCGGCTGGCCCGAAAGCAATGCCCATTGCGAGTGCCGCGTTGGCGACGCCGCGCCGTTCGGCAGGAACATGGCGGGCAATGACCTTCGAGCTGCCCGGAAAGGACAGGCTCTCACCGATCCCGAGCATGATCCGGAGCACGAACAGCGAAAGAAAACCGCCGGCAAATCCCATGAGCAAAGTGCTCAGCGACCAGATGAGGATCCCGGCGGCGAGCAGCTTGTAGACCGAGAAGCGGTCGCAGAGCCATCCGGCGAACAATTGGATCGGCGCGTAAATCCAGAAGAAGGCGGAGAACGCCAGCCCGTAATCTTCATTGGACAGGTGGAGGTCGCCCTTGAGCACCGGGGCCGCAGTCGGCAGCGAGCCGCGATCGACATAGTTGAGGAAAACGCCGATCCCCAGCAGCAGGATGACGCCTGTCGCGATGCTGCTTCGGCTGCTCCGTGGCTGCACCACCGTTGCCATCGCCGCTCCCCCGCTCCTGCCCGGAGCTTTAATAGCCGCCCTTCATCGCTTCGATCAGCCGGCCGACGACGCCCTTGCCCGCCTTCCGGTGCACGATGGGAAGCGCGATGTCGCGGATGTCACCGCGCCCCGAAGCCGCGAGCAATACCAAGCCGACGAGCGTCGAGAATGCGGGGCCGCTGTGCGCGTCGGGCAAGCCGGTGATCTGCTTGGGGCGGCCGACGCGCACCGCGCGCCCGAGCACGCCCTGCATGTAATCGGCGATGTTCTTGAGTTCCGCGCCGCCGCCGGTCAGCACCACCTGCCGCCCCACGGGGCCAGTGAAGCCGAGCCCCTTCAGCGCTGCCTCGACCTCGTTGGTCAGTTCCTCGACGCGCTGGCGCACGACCATCATCAGCTGGGCGCGCGTGATCTTCATCGGCTCGGCGCCCGGCTCGGCGCCGATTTGCGTCGCCTCGATCATCTCGTGATTGTCGCGCGGGCTGGTCATCGCCGAACCGTAGAAGCATTTTAAGCGCTCGGCATCGCGGCGCTGGACAGCGAAGGCGCAGGCGATGTCGTTGGTGATGTCGCGCGCGCCGAGCTGGATCGAGCGCAGCCCGACCAGCATCCCGCCGTAATGCACCGAGACGTTGGTGACTTCGGCGCCGAGCTCGACCAGCGCGACGCCGAGATCACGCTCCTCTTCGCTGAGGCAGGCAAGCGCCGCGGCGATCGGCGAAGCGACGATCGCTTTGACGCCGAGATGCGCCGAGCGGATCACGGTATCGACGTTGCGCAGCGGCGACGGGTCGGCGGCGATCACGTGGATGTCGACGCCGAGCCGGTGCGCGTGCAAACCGATCGGCTGCTGCACGCCCTGCGCGCGGTCGATCGTGTACAGCGCCGGATGGGCGTGGAGCACGACCTGGCCGTTGCGGTCGATCGCCGTCTTGCCGGCCTTCATCAGCTCGTCGACGTCGGCCTGCTCGACCGGATGGCCGCCAAGCTCGACCTCGACATTGGCGACGTCGCTGACCAGCCCGCCGGCGCCGAAGCTCGCCCACACATCCTCGACCGTTTCGCCGGACATACGCTCGGCAAGCTCGACCGCCTCGCGCACGGCGAACTCGCTCGCGCTCATGTCGGTGATGTATCCGCGCTTGACGCCGCGGCTCTCGCGCTGGCCGGTACCGAGCACGACGAGACGGTCGTCCTCTTCCTGGCGCGCGATCATCGCGCTCACCTTCGACGAGCCGATGTCGAGCGCGGCGATCAAAGTCTGGCCCGGCTGCTGCGCCACTAGCCTACCTGCGGCGTCGGCGGCGCAAGGGCGCCAGCCTGCGCGTGCGGCAGGCGCACGATCATCTTGCCCGGAACGCGCAAATCGAAGCGGACCAGGCCGCGGCCGAGCAGCCCGTTCGTTTTGTCGAGCTTGGCGAACTTGACCAGCGCGGTGCGCGCGTCCTCCTCGCCCTCGGGCAGTGCGATCGTCTCGCCCGACTGGAAGTTGAGGTCCCAGCGGCGGCCGCCGACCCAAGTGGCCGAGGCGAGCTGGGGCTTGAGCGTCGGCACCGCCGCAAGCAGCCGGTCGAGCTCCTGCTCGTGATCATTGGCGCCGGCGCCGATCAGCAGCGGCAGGTCGGGCATTTTGTCGACGGGCACACGGTCGAGCACGACGCCCCCGGCGTCGATCAGCGCCAGCTGGCCCTGGCTCTGCCACAGCGCCGCCGGGGTCCGCTCCACGATGTCGATCACCAACGTATCGGGGAGCCGCCGCTGCACGCGCGCATCCTTGACCCAGCCGAACTGCAGCAGGCGCCGGCGGATCGCCGCGACGTCGACCAGCGCCTGCGGCGCCTTGCTTGTCCCGGCCCGCTCCGCGGCGCGGTGCAGCTCATCGGTGACCACGGCGTCGATATGCGCGCGGTCCATGTGGTTGATGCCGGTGATCTGGTAGCCGCTGACGATGAAGCCGGCGTCGCCGACCGCCGCGCCGGCGGCGCGTTCCGCCTTGGCCGGAATGTCGAGCGCGACGAGGACGACGAGGCCGATCGCGAGCAGGAAGCCAGCGAACGCCAGCCCGGCGATCTTGTTCGCGCGCGCCTGGTCGACGGGCAGCTTCTTGGCAATGCGCTTGGGCACAACCTTGGTCGGCTTGCGGGTCTTGGCCCGGGCGGCGGCGCCGCGGCGAACATGCGCGGCGCTCATTGGAGCGCCTCCGCGATCAGCCGCTCGACCAGCTCGCCGTAAGCGATGCCCTTGAGCTTCGCCTGCTCGGGAACGAGGCTGAGCGGAGTCATTCCCGGCTGGGTGTTGACCTCGAGCAGGTAGACGCCGGCTTCACCGCGCTCGTCGTCCCAGCGGAAGTCGGAGCGCGACGCGCCCTTGCAGCCGAGCAGCCGGTGCGCGCGAGCGGCCATGTCCATCATCGAACGGGCGATCTCGTCGGGCACTTCGGCCGGGCAGATGTGCTGCGTCAGCCCGTCGGTATATTTCGCCGCATAATCGTAAAAGCCGGCCTTGGGCTTGAGCTCGGTCACCGCCAGCGCCTCGTCGTTGAGAACGGCCACGGTTAGCTCCCTCCCCTTGATGAACGGCTCGGCCAAAAGTTCGTCGAAGTCGTGCCACGGGCCGGGCACCTCGCGGCCGATGGGCGAGCCGTAATTGCCGTCGGCGGTGACGATCGCCACGCCGACCGATGAGCCTTCGTTGACCGGCTTGAGGACGTAAGGCCGCTCGATCGGATCGGCGCTGAACACGCTTTTGCTCTCGATCACCTTGCCCGCCGGCATGCGGATGCCGTGCGGCACGAGCACCATCTTGGTCAGCTCCTTGTCGATGGCGATGACCGAGGTTTCGAGGCCGCTGTGGGTGTATTTGAGGCCCATCAGGTCCATCAGGCCTTGCACGGTCCCGTCCTCGCCCGGGGTGCCGTGAAGCGCATTGAACACTACGTCGGGCTTGAGCTGGGCGAGGCGCTGGGCGACGTCGCGGTCCATGTCGAGCTCGGTGATGTGGGTCCAGCCGCGCTCGCGCAGCGCGTCGGCGACGCCCTTGCCGCTGGTCAGCGACACTTCGCGCTCGCTCGACCAGCCGCCCATCAGCACGACGAGGTTGAGGTCCCGGTTCATGCGACCCCCACGCGCTGGATTTCCCATTCGAGGCTGATGTGCGTCTTGCCTTCGACGCGGCGGCGCACTTCCTCGCCCAGCGCCTCGATGTCGGCGCTCGTGGCCTCACCCAGGTTGAGA
>DATDDW010000368.1:0-2565 GCA_036523615.1 Sphingomicrobium sp. | reverse complement strand
GCAGCGACCACCTGCTGCAGCGAGACGCCTTCCTCCTCGGTGAGATCGAAGGCGATCCCCGGCCCGAGGCGATTGACCAAGCGGTTGGCGACCTTGGTCGCGATGATCTCATTGCGCAGGCGATGGGTGCGGATCGACTCGGCGTGCGCCTTGCGCATGGGCGCGGGAAAGGCGTCGAACAATTGCGGCTCGACGATCGGGTCGTCCGACAGCCGCAGTTCCTCGGCGGCGTCCTGGAGGACGAGCTTCGACACCGACAGGACGACGGCCAGCTCCGGCCGTGTCAGGCCGCGGTTTTCCTGAAGGCGCCGAAGCAGCTCTTCGCTCGAGCAAAGCCCTTCGACCTTGCGGTCGAGCCGTCCCGACACCTCGAGCAGCTCGATCGTTCGGACATGACCGGGAAGAGCGGTCGCCCCGCCCGCTTCGGCGATCGTCAAGGCGAGCGACTGCAGCCGGTTGTCCTCGAGCACCAGGTCGGCGACCTCCTCGGTCATCCGCGCCAGCAGGTTGTTGCGCTTGTCGAACGAGAGCGTTCCGTCGCGCATCTCGCGATTGAGCGGGATCTTGATGTTCACTTCATTGTCGGAGCAGTCGACGCCGGCGCTGTTATCGATGAAGTCGGTGTTGACGCGCCCGCCATGCTCGGCGAACTCGATGCGGCCGGCCTGAGTGACGCCGAGGTTCGCGCCTTCGCCGATGACCTTCGCCTTGAGCTCGATTCCATCGGCGCGGAGCGCGTCGTTGGCGGGATCGCCGACGTCGGCCTGGCTCTGTGTCGAAGCCTTGATGTAGGTGCCGATGCCGCCGAACCACAGCAGCTCAACCGGCGCTTTGAGGATCGCGTTGATGAGTGACGCCGGATCGAGCGCCTTGGCCTCGATGCCGAGCACGCGCCGCGCCTCCGGCGTGAGCGGTATCGACTTTTCGGTGCGCGGGTAGACTCCGCCGCCCTTCGAGATCAACGCGCGGTCATAGTCGTCCCAGCTCGACCGCGGCAGGTCGAACAGCCGCTTGCGCTCGGCCCAGCTCTTCGCCGGATCGGGATCGGGATCGATGAAGATGTGGCGGTGATCGAAGGCGGCGATCAGGCGCAGCGTCTTCGACAGCAGCATGCCGTTGCCGAACACGTCGCCCGACATGTCACCGCAGCCGGCGACGCTGATCGGGTCGGACTGGACGTCGATGCCCATCTCGAGGAAGTGCCGCTGCACGGAAATCCACGCGCCGCGCGCGGTGATCCCCATCGCCTTATGATCGTAGCCGTTGGAGCCGCCGCTGGCGAAGGCGTCGCCCAACCAGAAATTGCGCTCGAGCGCGATCGAATTGGCGATGTCGGAGAAGGTCGCCGTGCCCTTGTCGGCCGCGACGACGAAATAAGGATCTTCGCCGTCGTGGATCACCACGCCCTGCGGATGCACGACCTTGTCGTTGATGAGGTTGTCGGTGACCGAAAGCAGCGACCGGATGAAGATCCGATAGGTTTCGGTGCCTTCAGCCAGCCAGGCGTCGCGGTTCGACATCGGCGGTAGCTGCTTGGGATAGAAGCCGCCCTTGGCGCCGGTCGGGACGATCACTGCGTTCTTGACCAACTGCGCCTTCATCAACCCGAGGATCTCGGTGCGGAAGTCGTCGCGCCGGTCGGACCACCGAATGCCGCCACGAGCGACGGGACCGCCGCGCAAATGGATGCCCTCGACCCGCGGGCTGTAGATCCAGATCTCGCGCCACGGCACAGGCGCCGGAAGACCTGGGACGAGCGAGGAATTGATCTTGAAGGCGAGCGCTTCGGCAGCGGGCGGAGCGAAGGCGTTGGTGCGAACGATCGCTTCGACGAGCGCGCGCAGGCGGCGCAGGATGCGGTCGTCGTCGATCGAGCGGACCTTGGCGAGCAAGCGGTCGAGCTGATCGCGATACGAGGCGATCTGCTCGTCGCGCTTCTTCGTCGCCGGGTCGTGGGCAGCGATGAACAAGCCGATTAGCCCCCGCGTCGTGTTGTGGGCGCGGCGCAGCGCGTCGACGACCGTGACCAGGCTGAAGCTGCTTCCTGTCTGGCGCAGATAGCGGAACCAGGCACGGAGCCAGACCACCGCCTGCGTATCGAGCGCGGCGTAGAGCACGAGCTGGTTGAACTCGTCGTCCTCCGCGGTGCCGCACAGGACGTTGGCGATCGCCCGCTCGATCTCGGTCTTACGGCTGACGATCGACTCGACTTCGGCCTCGGCGCCGATCTCGACGCGGAAGTCGTGGATGTAGCCAATGCCGCCGGCGAGCGCCGTCGGCACTTCCTCGAGCACCCGGAAGCCGAAATTCTCGAGCACCGGAACCGCGTCGGACAGCGGGATCAGGTCGCTCTTGCGGTAGGTCTTGAGCCGCAGCTGGCGCGGCGGGTCGGAGGGGACGTGACTGATGCGGACGCCGCGATCAGCGTCGTCGGCCAGCTCGCACAGGCGCAGGATATCGGCGGCGCCTTCTTCGGGCGCAGTGTTCGTCCGATAGCTGTCAGGGAAAGTATTGATGTAGGTGAGCGCAAGGCGGGTTGCGCGCGACGCGCCGGCGGCCGTGATG
>DATDDW010000367.1:0-3961 GCA_036523615.1 Sphingomicrobium sp. | reverse complement strand
ATCTTGTCGCGCAGCTCCTGGTTCTTGACCGCCTCGTTCATGAGCGCACCTGCTGTTCCCCGGCGAAGGCCGGGGCCCAGGGCGCTGCGGCAGCAGCGCTCAGGCGCTCCTGGACACCGGCTTTCGCCGGTGCACAAAGTGCTTCAAGCGACACCGCATCCAGAGCCCCGCGCACCGCATTGCCGACCACGCCCATGTGCGGCTTGACTCGGCAGTGCGCGTCGAGCGCGCAGTCGGTGCGCCCTTCCGAACAGACGGTCATGGCGATCGGCCCTTCGACCGCCTCGACGATATCGGCGAGGGTGATCTCGCCGGCCGGCCGCGCCAGCGTAAAACCGCCGCCGGCGCCGCGCGCGCTCGACAGCAGCCCGCAGCCGGCGAGCTGGCCCATCAGCTTCTGGGTCGTGGGAAGGGGAACGCCGGTGTCCGCGGCAAGCTCGGTCGCGCTGAGCCGCGCACCCTCGGGGTAGCGGGCGGCGGCGGTCATCAGCACGACCGCATAATCGGCGAGATGGCTCAGGCGCATTGTCTAATTCAGACCGTTCTACTCCGATTTAGTGCGTTGCACCCGGAAACTCAACCTCGCGGTCCGTCATTGCGAGGAGTCGAAGGCGACGTGGCAATCCACACTGGATTGCTTCGCTTCGCTCGCAATGACAGACGCAGGAGCGAAATGCGCCTCTACCCGCTGATCCGCCCGCTGGCCTTTGCGCTCGATCCGGAGCGCGCGCATGGCGCGACGATCGCGGCGCTGAAGTGGGTGCCGCCGCACTCGCCGCCGCACTTCCCCGGTTCGCTTGCGACGACCGTCGCCGGCCTCCGCTTCCCGACGCCGGTCGGCCTGGCCGCGGGCTTCGACAAGGACGCCGAGGTGGCCGAACAGCTGCTCAGCCTCGGCTTCGGCTTTGTCGAGGTCGGCACGCTGACTCCGCGCAGGCAGGAAGGCAATCCCAAGCCGCGGCTGTTCCGGCTGAGGAAAGACCGAGCCGTGATCAACCGCATGGGCTTCAACAACTGCGGGCAGGCGGCTGCCTTCCAGCGGCTCGAGCGGTTCAGCCACTTGCCCGGACTGATCGGTGTGAACATCGGCGCCAACAAGGACAGCGACGACCGCATTGGCGATTATGTCGTCGGTGTGCGGGCGATGGCGGGGGTCGCCGATTATCTGACGATCAACATCAGCTCGCCCAATACGCCGGGCCTGCGCCAGCTGCAGGACGAAGGTGCGCTTCGCGCGCTCCTCGCGGCGATCAGCGAGGCGCGGCCGAAGAAAGGGCCGCCGATCTTCCTGAAGGTCGCGCCGGACCTCGGCGAGGGTGAGCCCGACCAGATCGTGCGGGTCACGCTCGAACATGGCGTGGACGCGCTGGTGGTCGCCAACACCACGGTCTCGCGGCCGCTCCTCAAGTCGAGCCGGGCGAAGGAGAGCGGCGGCCTTTCGGGCGAGCCGCTGAAGCCGCTCGCACTGAAGGCGCTGCGCGAGTTCCGCTCGGCCTCAGGCGGGCAGCTGCCGCTGATCGGCGTCGGCGGCATCGCTACGGCCGAGGATGCGTGGGAGCGGATCCGCGCTGGAGCGTCCCTCGTCCAGCTCTACACTGCGATGGTTTACGAAGGGCCGGGGCTCGCTCGCCGCATCGCGCGAGGACTAGCCGAGCGGCTCAAGCGCGAAGGCTTCGCCAACATTGCCGAGGCGGTCGGGACCGAGCGGCCCTAGCGCGGCAGGGTGAGGACGACGCCTTCGCGGCGCGCGTCGGCGGCGCCGTCAATCCGGCCATTGCGGATCAGCACCGCGGTGACCCCGGAATCCTCACCGACGCCGGGCTTTAGGTCGATCTCGCGCGCACGCAATCCGGCGAGAATCCGCGGCGAGAATTTGGTCACCTCGCCGTTGAAGCCGTTGCCGCGCGCAACGAGGTTGGGCTCGGCGAGCGCGCGCTGCATCGGCTCGTTCCAGTCGATCGCCGCGACCAGGCACTTGGCGACGAAGGCGATGATCGCATTGCCACCGGCCGAGCCGATTGCCCCGGCGAAGCTGCCGTCGCGGTTGAGCAGGATCGCCGGAACCATCGACGATCGCGGCCTCTTCCCCGGCGCAACGGCGTTCGCCACCGGGCGGCCCTCGGAATCCACCGGAGAGAAGGAAAAATCGGTCAGCTGGTTGTTGAGGAAGAAGCCGTCGACCATCCGCCCGGTGCCAAAGATGCTTTCGACGGTCGTCGTCATCGACACGACATTGCCCAGGCTGTCGCGGACGATGAAATGAGAGGTGCCGGTCGGCTCTAGGGTCTTGTCGGCGCCGGCGGGGACCGCTTCGCGCGGAACCCCCGGGGCCGGCGGCGGGCCGGAGACCGGGCCGATCAGCCTGGCCCGGCCATCGACATAAGCCGGGTCGATCAGCCCCGCGACCGGCACCCTAACGAACGCCGGGTCGCCGACATATTTGTCACGGTCCGCGTACATCAGCCGGCTGGCCTCGGCGAACAGGAACCAGCTTTGCGGGTCGTTCGGCCCCCGCGCGGCAATATCGGTGCGGTCGAGGATCATCATCAACTCGATCAGGCCGACTCCGCTCGAGGGCGGCGGCGGGGCGCAGAGAAGGTAGATCCGGAACGGGCCGCAGACCGGCTGGCGCTTGATCGGCCGGTAGGCGGCAAGGTCGCCCATGGTCATCGACCCGCCGAGCGGGCCGGCACGGGTTCGCGCGACGATTTTCGCAGCCGTCGACCCGGAGTAAAGCGCTGAGGGCCCCTGTGCCGCGAGCCGCCGGAGAAACGCTGCATAGGGCTTGTTGACCAGACGGTCGCCGGCGTTGAGCAAGGTCCCGTCCGGCTTCGAGAAGTAGCGCAGCACCTCGGGCGCGCGATTCTCCGGCTCGTCGCCGTGGATCAGCCGGGCAAGCCGCGGGGAGACGATGAAGCCGCCGCGGGCCTTGCGCTCGGCGTCGCCGAACAAGGTGGACCAAGGCAGCCGCCCATGCTCGCGATGTGCGAGGTCGAGCATCTTGAGCACCCCGGGTACGCCCGTCGCCCGGCCGCTCAGGACCGCCGTCGCGAAGGGCAGCGGCTGTCCGGACGCGTCGAGGAACATGGTCGGGCTGGCCTGCGCAGGCGCGACTTCGCGGCCATCGTAGACGGTGAGGCGGCCGGTCCTGCCGTCGAGGTACGTGAGGAATGCGCCGCCCGCCACGCTCGAGCTCTGCGGCTCCACCAGACTCAACATCGCCTGGATGGCGATTGCCGCGTCGACCGCAGAGCCGCCCCGTTTGAGCACGTTCAAACCGGCCTGGGCGGCGAGCGGGTTGGCGGCGATTACGAACGGCTGCGCTGTCGCGGCGGCGCGCGTGGCGCTTACTGGCGCTACGCTCGGCGCCGGCGCGCCTGCCGTTAGCGCGATGCAGCTGATGACGGCGAGGATCTCGCGCAGTGGCAGCATGGTCATGCGCCTAGCAGTACGAGTGGCGCCCGCAATCGTTTCCGCTAAGTAGCGCAGCTCGGTGGGTAGGGAGACCATGGCGCGCCAGCTCGAACGTTTCGACAATCTCGTCGCGCTATTCCTTACGCGCGCGCAGGAGAAAGGCGATGCGCCGTTCCTGTGGGCCAAGCGCGACGGCGAATGGCGGTCGATCCGCTGGGCGGACGCGGCGCGGCAGGTCGCGGGCCTCGCCGCTTCGCTCAAGCGCATTGGGCTGCAGCCCGGCGACCGCGTCTGCCTGGTCAGCGAGAACCGCCCCGAATGGCTGATCTCCGACCTCGCCATCATGGCCGCCGGCTGCGTGACGGTTCCGACCTACACCACCAACACCACGCGCGATCACGCCCACGTGCTCGGCAACTCGGGCGCGCGGGCGGTGATCGTGTCCAACCAGAAGCTGGCGAAGAACCTCATCCCGGCGGTGCTGACGTCGAGCGAGTGCCATCATGTGATCGGCATGGAGCCGCTGCGCTCCGGCCAGACGCCCGAT
>DATDDW010000366.1:0-3748 GCA_036523615.1 Sphingomicrobium sp. | reverse complement strand
GCTGTCGGCGTTGATATAGTCGCGCATCTGCTCGACGCTCATCTGCGCCGCGAGCAGCTTGGCCCGCTCGGGTGTGTCGACTCCGTAGAAGCAGCTGTGCCGCGTCGGCGGCGAGGCGATGCGCATGTGCACTTCGCGGGCGCCGGCATCGCGCATCATCTGCACCAGCTTAACGGAGGTCGTGCCGCGGACGATCGAATCATCGACGAGGACGATGCTCTTGCCGTCGACCAGTGCCGAGTTGGCGTTGTGCTTCAGCTTGACGCCGAGGTTGCGCACCTCCTGGCTCGGCTGGATGAAGGTCCGCCCGACATAGTGCGAGCGGATGATCCCGAGCTCGAACGGGATGCCCGATTCCTGGCTGAAGCCGATCGCCGCTGGAACGCCGCTGTCGGGCACGGGCACGACATAATCGGCCTCGACCGGCGCTTCGCGGGCGAGCTCGGCGCCGATGTTCTTGCGCACCTCATAGACCGACACGCCCTCGGCGATGCTGTCGGGCCGCGAGAAATAGACGTGCTCGAAGATGCACGGGCGCGGGCTGACCTTCTCGAACGGGCGGAAGGAGCGGATGCCGCTGTCATTGACCAGGATGACTTCGCCCGGCTCGACGTCGCGAAGGAAGCTCGCGCCGATCACGTCGAGCGCCACGGTCTCGCTGGCGAAGATGGTCGCTTCGCCGAGCTTGCCCATCACCAGCGGCCGGATGCCGAGCGGATCGCGGCACGCGATCAGCCCTTCCTCGGTCAGGACGACCAGCGAGTAAGCGCCCTCGACCTGCTTCAGCGCGTCGGTCAGCCGGTCGAGGCTGGTCTCGAAGCTCGATGTCGCGACAAGGTGGATGATCACCTCGGTGTCGCTGGTCGACTGGAAGATCGAGCCGCGGCGGTTGAGCGTCCGGCGAAGCTTCATCGCGTTCGACAGATTGCCGTTCTGGGCGAGCGCGAAGCCGCCCTCGGCCAGTTCGGCGAACAGCGGCTGGACATTGCGCAGGCCCGGGCCGCCCGCGGTCGAGTAGCGGACATGGCCAATCGCGGCGCGGCCGGCGAGCATGCGCATCACTTCGTCGCGGTCGAAATTGCCGGCGATGTGACCCATCGCGCGGTGCGAATGGAACTGCTTGCCGTCGAAGCTGGTGATGCCCGCGCCTTCCTGGCCGCGGTGCTGCAGCGCGTGCAGCCCAAGCGCGACGAAGCTCGCTGCATTGTCGGCACCCCAGATGCCGAAAATGCCGCACTCTTCCTTGAGTTTGTCGTCGTCGAACGGATTGGTCGTCAGCATGTCCCGGCCCCTGCTGGCGGCTATGGAAAGCTCATATAGTGTGAGGCGGTGCTCTTGTCGCCCCTTGCCTGAATAAAGCGTGAAATTTTAACTGCTTAGCGGTCTTACGCCTTGTAAAGCGCGGGGAATTTGCGCTGCAGCGCGCCGATCTTCGGCCGGTCGTTGATCACGATATAGGGGTAGAAGGGGTGCTTCTCGGCGAAATGCTGGTGATAGCCCTCGGCGGGAAAGAAGCCGCCATGCTCGATTCGCGTTGCGATCGGCGCCTTGAACAGGTGCGCGCCGTTCAGCCGGGCGATGAAGGCGCGGGCGAAGCGTTCCTGCTCGGCCGACTGCGGAAAAATCGCCGAGCGGTAGCTCGGGCCCGAGTCCGGCCCCTGCCGGTTCACTTGCGTCGGGTCGTGCGCCACGGTGAAATAGATCTGCAGCAACTGGGCGTAGCTCACGTGGGCCGGGTCGTAGCTGATCTTCACCGCTTCGGCGTGGCCGGTCGCTTCCGAGCTCACCTTGTCATAGCTCGCGTCACCCCCCGATCCGCCGGCATAGCCGGAGACGACGCTCTGCACGCCCTTCACATGCTCGAACACCCATTCCATGCCCCAGAAGCAGCCGCCGGCGAGCACCGCGGTTTCGCTCTTCGGAGCAGCCGCGGCGGGTGAGCTTGCGAGCAATGCGAAGATCAGTGCGAGTCTCTTCATACCAGCCATTTAGGCGAGCGCTGGACGCCCCGCCAGTGGCGCGGGTAGACGCCGCTCACACGGGGAGATCAGCGAGATGCCTACCTACACGGCGCCGGTACGTGAGACGCGCTTCATCTTGAACGACGTGCTCGACATCGGCCGCTATTCGAACCTCCCGGGGTTCGCCAACGCCACCCCGGACCTCGTCGATGCGATCCTCGAGGAAGCTGGCAAGTTCGCCGCCGAGGTGCTCCAGCCGCTCAACCGCGTCGGCGACGAGGTTGGCTGCACCCGCGCCGACGACGGCTCGGTGAAGACTGCGCCGGGCTTCCAGGAGGCGTGGGACCAATGGGTGGAGGCGGGCTGGCCGACGCTCACGGCGCCGGAGGAGTTCGGGGGGCAAGGCATGCCGCAGGTCGTCGGCACGGGCATTTGGGAATATGTGCTTTCGGCAAACCACAGCTTCGAGATGTTTCAGGGCCTGACCACCGGCGCCGCGGTCGCGCTCTACCTCAAGGCCTCCGATGAGCTGAAGCAACGCTACTTGCCCAACATGGTCAGCGGCAAATGGACCGGGACCATGAACCTCACGGAGCCGCACGCTGGTACGGATCTCGGTCTCCTGAAGACGCGCGCCGAGCCGAATGGCGACGGCAGCTACGCGATCACGGGCACAAAGATCTTCATCTCCAGCGGCGAGCACGATCTTTCGGAGAACATCATCCACCTCGTGCTCGCCAAGATCGCTGGCGCGCCGGACAATGTGAAAGGCATTTCGCTCTTCGTCGTCCCAAAGTTCCTGGTGAACCCGGACGGGAGCCTCGGGGAGCGCAACAGCCTCTCGTGCGGCGCCCTCGAAAAGAAGATGGGCATCCACGGCAACCCGACCTGCGTGATGAACTACGACGGCGCGACGGGGTGGCTCGTGGGCGAGCCGGAGAAGGGCCTCCAGGCGATGTTCATCATGATGAATGCCGCCCGGCTGGGCGTCGGCCTCCAGGGCCTCGCGCAGGGCGAGGTCGCCTATCAGAATGCCGCCGCCTACGCGAAGGAGCGCCGCCAGAGCCGTGCGCTCAAGGAGAGCGAGCGCGACGCCGGCGCAAAAGCCGATCCGATCATCGTCCACCCGGACGTCCGCCGGATGCTGATGGAATCCAAGGCCTGGAACGAAGCCGGCCGCGCCCTGGTGCTGTGGGGCGCGCTCCAGGTCGATCTCTTCCGCCGTTCGCCCGACGAGGCCGAGCGGCAGGCGGCCGAGGACCTGCTCGGGCTGCTCACGCCGGTGATCAAGGGCTATCTGACCGACAAGGGCTTTGCCGCCGCCGTCCACGCGCAGCAGGTGCTGGGCGGCCACGGCTACATCCGCGAGTCCGGCCTCGAGCAGTTCGTGCGCGACGCTCGCATCACCCAGATCTACGAGGGGACTAACGGCATCCAGGCGATGGACCTCGTCGGCCGCAAGCTGCCGCGCGACAACGGCCGCGCCGTCCACGCGTTCTTCGAGCTGGTCGGCCGGGACATCGCCGAGGCAAAGCAGGCCAGCGACCCAGCCGGCGTGGCTGCGGCGCTCGAGCCGGCGCTGGCAGACCTTCAGGCCGCGACGATGTGGCTCGCGCAGAACGCCCCCGCTAACCCCGACAATGCCGGTGCCGGCGCTTACGCTTACATGGAGCTGATGGGCCTCGTCAGTCTCGGCTGGATGTGGCTCAAGATGGCCGCGGCGTCAGCCCGCGCGCTCGCCGACGGCGGCGGCGACCGCGAGTTCCATGAGGCGAAGCTCACCACCG
>DATDDW010000365.1:0-2894 GCA_036523615.1 Sphingomicrobium sp. | reverse complement strand
AGGGTGGCAATTGCCGCTTGCGCCATTATGTGCGCGAGCGATGGCCGGCGAACAACAACACGGCGAGATCAAGCGGCTCGACGAGCTGTTCGCCGCCGAGCCCGACCGCCTCAGCCGGCTGAGCTTCGAGGTCGCGGGCCTTTATTTCGATTGGTCCAAGACGCATCTCGACGGCGCGGTGATCGAGCGCTCCGTGGAGCGTGCCTCCGCGATGCGCTTCGCCGAGCAGCGCGACGCCTTGTTCGCCGGCGAGATCGTCAACCGCAGCGAAGGCCGGCCGGCGACGCACCCCGCCGAGCGCGGCAGCGGTGCGCCGGAAGACGTCGACCTCGCCACTGCCCGGCGCCAGCGCATGCGTGCGATCGCCGACGCGATCGAGGCCGGCGCGTTCGGCGACGTCACAGGCGTGCTGCACATCGGCATCGGGGGCTCGGTGCTCGGGCCGGCACTGCTAGTCGATGCGCTGGGGCGCCGATCGGCGGCGTTCAACGTGCAGTTCCTGTCCAACATCGACGGCGCCGCCTTCGACGCGGCGGTGAAGCCGCTCGATCCGGCGACGACGCTGGTCGTGGCCGCCTCCAAGACCTTCACCACGCTGGAGACACTGGCCAATCTCGAAGCGGCACGCGCGTGGCTGCGGGAAGCGGGCGTCGAGGATCCGGACGGCCGCATCATTGCCCTCACCGCGGCGCCCGAGGCGGCGCTGGAGCAGGGCATCGACGAGAGCCGCATCCTCCAGTTCGCCGAAGGCGTCGGCGGGCGCTATTCGTTGTGGAGCTCGGTGGGCTTGAGCGCCGCGCTGGCGCTCGGCTGGGCTGCGTTCGAGGCCCTGCTCGAAGGCGCGGCCGAGATGGACCGCCACTTCCGCTTCGCCGATGTGCGCGAGAACGGGCCGCTCATCGCCGCCTTTGCCGATCGGCTCTATGTGGAGGAGTTCGGCTGCCAGACGCGCGGCGTCTTCGCCTATGACGAGCGGCTGCGGCTGCTGCCCTTCTACCTCCAGCAGCTCGAGATGGAGTCGAACGGCAAGTCCGTGACCGTCGACGGCAAGCCCGTCGCCCAAGCGACCGCGCCGGTGACCTGGGGCGGCACGGGGACCGACGCCCAGCATGCCGTGTTCCAGCTGCTTCATCAGGGGACCGTGCTGGTGCCGGTGGAATTCATCGCCGTTCGCGAAGGCGACGACGACCAGGATCCCGAGCACCACCGCCTGCTGCTGCTCAACGCCTTCGCCCAGGGCGCGGCGCTGATGCAGGGGCGAGCGTCCGACGACGCGCAGCGCAGCTATGCCGGCAATAGGCCGAGCACGACGATCCTGCTCGACCGGCTCGACCCGCGCTCATTGGGCGCACTGATCGCCTTCTACGAGCACCGCACCTTTGCCAATGCGGTGCTGCTCGGGATCAATCCCTTCGATCAGTTCGGGGTGGAGCTCGGCAAGCAGATCGCGCGGCAGCTCGCCGAAGGCGCGGACGAGGAGAGCCTCGATCCATCGACCCGTGCGCTGATCGAAAGAGCGAGTGTTTGAATGGCTGACTTCGACCTGTTCGTGATCGGCGCGGGCTCCGGCGGTGTGCGCGCCGCGCGCATGGCCTCGGCTTATGGGGCGCGGGTGGGCATCGCCGAGGAGCATAAGGTTGGCGGCACCTGCGTGATCCGCGGCTGCGTGCCCAAGAAGCTGCTCGTCTACGGCGCTCATTTCGCCGAGGACCTCGACGATGCGGCGATGTTCGGCTGGGACGTGCCGAAGAAGCGCTTCGACTGGCCGACGCTACGCGACAATGTGCTGCGCGAGGTGTCCCGCCTCGAAGGGGCGTACACCGAGACGCTGACCAGCCATAATGTGGAGATATTCCACGAGCGCGCGGTGCTGACCGGACCAAATTCGCTGCGCCTGGCGAGCGGGCGGGAAATCACCGCCGACAAGATTCTGATCGCCACCGGCGCCCGCCCGACCATGCCGGAGCTGCCGGGTATCGAGCATGCGATCAGCTCCAACGAAGTGTTCCACCTCGACGTGCTGCCCAAGCGCATCATCATCGCTGGGGGCGGCTACATCGCCAATGAGTTTGCCGGGATCTTCCAGGAGTTCGGCAGCCAGGTGACCCTGGTCAATCGGACCGACGTGATCCTCAGGCAGTACGACCAGCAGATCGTCGACCGGCTGATCCAGATTTCGCTGCGCAAGGGCATCGACTTCAAGTTTCACGCGACGATCGAGCGGATCGAGCGCCGCGACGACGGCATGCTCCACGTCGCCATGACGGGCTGCGACGACATCGAGGTCGACCAGGTGCTGTTCGCCACCGGCCGGCGCCCCAACGTTGAAGGCATGGGGCTCGAGGAGGCGGGGGTCGAGCTCGGCGAAAAGGGGCAGATCAAGGTCGATGCCGACAGCCGCACCAACGTCCCGTCCATTTTCGCGATCGGTGATGTGACGGATCGCGTCCAGCTTACGCCCGTGGCGATCCGCGAAGGTCAGGCGTTCGCCGACACATTCTTCGGGAAAAAGCCGCATCAGGTCGATTACGGCTGCATCCCATCGGCGGTGTTCAGCCATCCGCCGCTCGCCGGCGTCGGCCTTACCGAAGGCGCCGCGCGCAACAAGCTGGGGACGGTGCGGGTCTACACCTCCGACTTTCGAGCGATGAAGAATGTGCTCGCCGGGCGCGACGAACGCTCGCTCTACAAGCTCGTCGTCGACGGCACGACCGACGAGATCGTCGGCATCCACATGATCGGCCCAGACGCGCCGGAGATCCTCCAGGCCGCATCGATCGCGGTCAAAGCCAAGCTCAAGAAGGCCGATTTCGACGCGACGGTCGCACTGCATCCGACCATGGCGGAAGAACTAGTGTTGATGCGGTGAATCTTCCGCCGCTATGGCGGGGAAT
>DATDDW010000364.1:0-7780 GCA_036523615.1 Sphingomicrobium sp. | reverse complement strand
CGGCGGGGTTATTGCCGTGAATGGCCTTGCGGACGCGCCCGGAGAAAGCGCCGCCGCCGAAGGCGGGTCCTTCGGCTTTGCCCGCGCCACCGCCTCGGCAGCGATGACGGGCGACAACGCCAGCTTGTCGGGTGCCCTCGGTTGGCAGCGGGCAACCGGCATCGACAGCTTCACCGGCCACGGCGACAAGGATGGGTACCGCAACCTGTCGGGCCGCTTCAGAGGCTCAGTGACCGTCACGCCGGGCGTCGAGCTCGGCGCGTCGGCGCTCCTGCTGACCGAGAGAAGCGAGTTCGACGGCTTCGATCCCGTGAGCTTCGCCCATACCGACACGCTCGACAGCAGCCGCAACCGCCTCGCCGCGGGACGCGCCTGGCTGAAGCTCGGCAACGAAACTGCTTCGTGGAGCGGCCAGGTGTCAGCGTCGCTGCTCGGCTCGTCCAACCGCAATGACCTCGCGGGCCTGCAGCAGAACCGCACCGCGGGCAGCCGGCGCAACATCGATGCCCAGCTCGAGCACCGCTTCTCGACCGGGCTGGTGGCCCACACCGTAATCGCCGCGGCCGACCTCGAGCGCGAGGCTTTCCACGCGCACGACACGATCTACGGCGGCCTCTCCGACCAGGACCGCACGCGCGACCATCGCGCCTTGACCCTCGAGTGGCGCGGCGAGACCAAGGCGCTGGTCGGCGACGTCGCCGTCCGCCGCGACTTGTTCAACCGCTTCAAAGACGCGACGTCGCTGCGCGCATCAGTGCTGGCGAGCCTCGGCGGCGGCTTTGCCGTGACCGGCGCCTACGCCGAGGGCATCGCGCAGCCGACCTTCTTCGACCTCTACGGCTTCTTCCCCAACAATTTTCTCGGCAATCCGTCGCTTAAGCCGGAAAGCTCGCGCGGATTCGAAGCATCTCTACGCTATCGGCGAGGAGTGATCGACGCTTCGCTGACCGCTTACCGCCAGCGGCTGTTCGACGAGATCGTCAACGACGCCACCTTCACCAGCGTGCTCAACGCGCCGGGGAACAGCCGGCGCTCGGGCATCGAGGCAACGATCGACTGGAGGCTCGGCGACAAGCTGCGGGTCTCCGCCAATTATGCCTATCTTCAGGCTACGCGGCCCGATTCAGTCAGCGGAAGGCGGCTGACCGAGACGCGCAGGCCCAAACACAGCGGTTCGATCATGCTCGATGGGGCCTCCGGGCGCTTCACCTATGGCGCGTCGCTCGCATTTGTCGGAACGCATCTCGACAATCGCGACACCTACCCGTTCGCACGCGTCGCTCTCGGGTCCTACTGGCTGGCCGATGCCCGCGTCGCTTATGCGCTCCGCCCCGGCGTCGAGGTCTTTGTCCGCGGCGCGAACCTGTTGAACCAGCGCTACGAGGACGTGTTCGGCTACCGCACCGAGCCGCGCGCGGCTTATGTCGGGATCAGGCTGGCGGATCGGCGATCATCGCCGTGAAGTTGGCTTCGGCGGCAAGCTTCCCGTCGACGCTCGCGCGGCCGGCGAACTTGCACACGCTCGAGCGCTTCTGCACGAACTCAACCTCGAGCTTGAGCAGCACGCCGGGCTCGACCGGGGCGCGGAACTTCGCCCCTTCGATGGCCATGAAATAGACGAGTTTGCCCGAGCCGGCGAGGCCGAGCGCTTCGACGGCAAGGACGCCGGCGGCCTGAGCGAGGGCCTCGACGATCAGCACTCCCGGCATGATCGGTCGCGCCGGGAAATGGCCCTGGAAGAAGGGCTCGTTGATCGTCACCGCCTTGATCGCGACGATCCCCTTGTCCGGGTCGAGGCTTTCGACCCGGTCGACCAGCAACATCGGGTAGCGATGCGGCAGCGCCGCCATCACCCGCTTGATGTCGAGCGGGCCCATGGCGGCGCTAGCCGGCTGGTCGTTCACGGAAGCGCCTAGCGGCCCTGCGGCTGCTGCTGCGCGGGAGCCGTGGTCGCGATGGTCGGCAGAGCCGCGTTGAGCGCCGCCGTCACATCGTTGGTGACCTCGATGCTCGACGCCGTCGCCAGCGTCGCGCCGGTCTCGAGCAACAGATTGGCGCCGCGGCGCGTCATCACCTGCTGGTAGATCGGGTTGAGCTTATCGGCGATCTGCTTCTGGATGTACGCCTTGTTAGCCTCCAGCTGCTGACGGCCGCGATTGGCCTCTTCCTGCGCCTGCTGGAACTTGGCCTGGAAGGACTTGATGCGCGCCTGGAGAGCGGCGTCCGGGTCCTTGCCCTTGAGCGCATCGACCGCGGCTTGGATCGACTGCTGCTCGCTCTGCAGCGGGGTCGCCAGCGCCTTTTCGCGGGCCTGTTCGGCAGTCGCCTGGCTCTGCAAGGCCGCCTGGGCGGTCTTGCACGCATTGCAGCTCCGGGTGACCGTCTCGAGATCGACCACGGCAACCACCGCGGCGGGAATGGCCTGAGCGCTCGCTGCAGCGGGCACCAGGACGCTGGCCGCAAGCGCGGCCGAGATGAGCAGAGTCTTCATTAGAATGAGGTTCCTACGTTGAAGGTGAAGAGTTTGGGATCGTCGCCGCGCTGGAGGACGATCGCCTTGGCAAGATCGATGCGCAGCGGCCCGAATGGCGAGATCCAGTTCACGCCGACGCCGACCGAAATGCGCGGCTTGGGCGAATTGCCAAGGAAGAATTCCTTGAACCCCGGCAGATAGCCGAAGTTCGTCGTGTCGGTGGCGCCGGCAGCAGTGAGGACCGCCGGGCAATCCGCCTTGGTCTGGCCGGCCTTGAGAACCGCCGACTTGGTGTTGTTCGCGGTGGTGCACACGCCCGGGTTATCGAGCAGCTGCGGCGAGGTGATATCCCAAAGCGAGCCCGCGTCGGCGTAGATCGAGGGGCGTAGGCCGAGGCTCTTGATGTTCGAGCCGACAGGAATCTCGAGCTCAATCCGGCCAAGGTAGAAGGCCTTGCCGCCAAGCGCATCGTTGACGTCATGGTTGATGTCGAGCTGCTGCAGCGCGCCGCTGTCGGCGTACGGGATGCGGACTACGCGCGGGCCGATGCCCCGGATATCGAAGCCGCGGATCTGGCCGCCGAAGAAGCGGTCGGTCAGGCGGATCGCGTCGCGGTCGGGCCCGGGCGCGTTCTGCAGGGCCTTGATGTACCCGCCCTCGGCATGGAGCGACAGAATCCAGTCGCCGAAGCTGTGATACTTGGTCGCGTAAGCCTGGGTGCGAAGGTAGCGCACGTCGCCGCCGAGGCCGGCGAAATCCTGCGAGAAAGTGATCTGCTGGCCGCGCGTCGGATGGATTCCGTCGGTGTCGTCGTAGAGCGTCGAATAGCCGAGCAGCGAGGTCGTGCGGGTGCCGATTTCGTCGCAGAGGTAGAAACCCGCCTTGGCAGGATCGCAGGCCCCGTTCGTATAGAAGGTGCTCTTGTCGAGGCTGACGTTGTCCCTCTGGAGCAGGTAGCGCGTGCCGAAGTTCCAATATTCGGACAGAGGGAAGCCGAGCCTCGCGCCGCCGCCATCGCTGATCTGCTTGTAGGTCGTGTTGCGGTTGTTGCCGATGTAATTGAAGCTGCTGTAGTCGCGGTGGAACACCTGCCCGCCGAGCACGATCGACTTGTCGAGGAAATAGGGGTCGGTGAAGCCCGCTTCGATCGACTTCGAATATTGCGACCAGTTGATCGACGCGTCGAGCGACTGGCCTTTGCCCATGAAATTGTTCTGCGACAGCGCGAGCTGGATGACGAACCGTTCGAGGCTCGAATAGCCGCCCGACAGCGACAGCTGACCGGTCGGCTTCTCCTCAACGTTGACGCCGAGGACAACGCGGTCGGGGGTTGAGCCTTCGGTCTGCTTGATCTCGAGCTTGTCCTGGAAGAAGCCGAGGCTCTGGATGCGGTCCTGGCTGCGCTTCACCTTCAGCGCGTTGAAGGCATCGCCCTCGTTCAGGCGGAATTCGCGGCGGATGACCTTGTCGCGCGTCGTCGTATTGCCGGTGATGTCGATCCGCTCGACATAGACGCGCGGCGTCTGCCCCACCTTGAAGGTGAGGTTCATCAGCTTCTTGTCGGGGTCGCGGTTGTAGGCGGGATTGATGTCGGCGAAGGCGTAGCCGAGGTTGCCGGCCGCGGCGTTGAGGTTAGTGACCGCGTCCTCGACCTGCTTGGCGTTGAACCAGGCGCCGGGTCTCACGTTGGCGAGCTGCAGCACGGTGGCGTTGGGGAAGTCGCGCAGCGCACTGTCCGCGTCGACCGTGCCGAAGTGATAGCGCGGCCCTTCCTCGACCACATAGGTGATGACGAAGTCGCGGCGGTCGGGCGTCAGCTCGGCGAGCGCGGAGACGACGCGGAAATCGGCATAGCCCTGCGTCAGATAGAAGGCGCGAAGCTTCTGCTGGTCGGCGGCGAGCCGGTCCGGATCATAGGTATCGTTCGACTTCAAAAAGCCGAGCACACCGCCGGCCTGGCGGGTGTACATTTCCTTGCGCAGCCGCCCGCCGGAGAAGGCCTTGTTGCCGAGGATGTTGATCGCGCGGACCTTGGCGAGGTCGCCTTCGTGGATTTCGAAGATCACGTCGACGCGGTTCTGGTCGAGCTGGACGATCTTCGGATCGACCCGCGCGGCGAAGCGGCCCTGGCGGCGGTAAAGCTCGAGGATCCGGTCGACGTCGGCGCGCGCTGCCGAGCGGGTGAAGATCTGCCGCGGCGCTTCCTTGATCTCCGGCGTGATCTTGTCGTCCTTGAGGCGCTTGTTGCCCTCGAGGATGATGCGGTTGATCACCGGGTTTTCGCGGACGCTGATCACCAGGTCGCCGGTGTCGCCGCCGGCGATCGTCACGTCGGCGAAGAGCTGCGTCGCGTAAAGGTCCTTGAGCGCCTGATCGAGCGTGGCTGCGGTATAGGTCTGGCCGGGGGCGAGGTTGGCGTAAGCGCGAATCGTCTCCGGCTCGAGCCGCTGGTTGCCGCGCACGACGATGGAGCGGATCGTCCGTTCGGCGGGAGCGGGAGAAGCCGCCGGCGGCGCCGCGGGCTGCGGCACCGGAGCAGTCTGCGCAAGCAGCGGCGCTGCCGAGCCACCGAGCACGGTGCCGACCAGAAGCAGCGCGCCGGCGCGCCGGCTAAAAGTCTTCGTCCTTGAAATCACGCGTCCCCGCCTTGTGTGCAAATGGTGCGCGCGGCGCGCTTCGCCGCCAAGCCCCGGTTTCTGCCCTGCCCCAAGCCTCCTAGCCAATCAAGCGCTGAAGCCGGTCCCACAGACCGATTGAGCCCAAATCGTTGATGGTCGTGAACACAACCAATGCGAGGATGAGGGCGAGCCCGCCGCGGAATGCCCACTCGAGCGCTCGAGCACTGAGCGGCCGCCGCCGAACGGCCTCCACGGTGTAGAAAAAGAGATGCCCTCCATCGAGCATCGGGACTGGCAAGAGGTTGATGAATCCGAGATTAATTGAAAACAGCGCCAGCAGCTGGACGAAGGGCAATGCGCCGAGCGACGCCTGCTGCCCGGCGATCTGAGCGATCTTGATCGGTCCGCCAACATCTTCGGTGCCCCGCTTGCCGGCGACGATCTGGACGAGCCCGTCGATCATCGAGCGGGTGATGTGCACCGTATATTGCGTCGCCTCGGGGACGGCGTCGAACAGCGACAGGCGCTGGAGCACGCCGGTCGTCGGATAGACGCCCAAGAGGCCGCGCTTGAATTTGCCGCCGAACGGATCGCTTTCCGTGTCGGAGCGCAGATGCACCGCGATCTCGCGCGTCTGGCCGTGCCGCTCGAGGCGGATCGGCACCGTCTCGTCGGGGCGAAGCATGATCACCGAGCGGATGTCGTCGAAGTTCGGCGTGGGCCGGCCCGCGACCGCGACGATCTTGTCCCCCGGTTGCAGCCCGGCTTCGGCCGCAGCGGTATTGGGCAGCACGGCACCGACGACGTTGGTTCGCGGCGCACCCAGGGTCATGAAGAAGGCGGCGAAGATGAGGATCGCCAGCAGGAAGTTCGCCGCCGGGCCGGCAAGCACGACGAGGAACCGCTGCCACACCGGGCGGACCTGGAACGCGCGGTCGCGAAGCTCGGCCGGGATGTGCGACAGATCGCCCGGGTTGCTCGCCGGCGTCATGTCGCCGACGAACTTCACGTAACCGCCGAGCGGCAGCCAGGCGACCTTCCAGCGGGTGCCCTGGCGATCGTTCCAGCCGATCAACTCATGGCCGAAGCCGATCGAAAAGGTCTCAGCGGGAATGCCGAAGAGCCGCGCGACCAGATAATGGCCGAGCTCGTGGAAGAAGACGAGCGGCCCAAGCGCGCAGATGAACGCGATGAGGATGAGCCAGAGGGGCGGTTGGGGAAGCATCAGTGACAAACAGCCTTGATCGTCGCTTCAACGCGCAATCGCGTTTCGCGGTCAATCTCCAGCACCTCGCTGACCGACCGCGGGACTTCGAAATCAGCTGAATCGAGCGCTTCTTCAACCGTCCGGGCGATGTCCAGAAAGCGCAGCTCGCCGGCGAGGAAGCTCGCCACCGCGATCTCGTTGGCGGCATTGAGGACGATCGGCGCGGCGCCGCCCGCCTCGAGCGCTTCGCGAGCGAGGCGCAGCGCGGGAAATCGCTGAAGGTCCGGCATTTCGAAGTCGAGCCGGGCAATGGCGGCGAGGTCAAGCCGCTCGGCGGGCGTCGGGATCCGCTCCGGCCAGGCGAGCGCATAAGCGATGGGGATGCGCATGTCCGGCGCGCCGAGCTGGGCGAGCACCGAGCCGTCGACGAACTCGACCATCGAATGAATGACCGACTGCGGGTGGATGAGGACGTCGATGCGGCTGGAGCCGAGGCCGAACAGATAATGCGCCTCTATGAGCTCGAGCCCTTTGTTCATCAGCGTCGCCGAATCGACCGAAATCTTCGCGCCCATGCTCCAATTGGGGTGGGCCACGGCCTGCGCCGGCGTGGCGCCGCTGATCGCCTCGCTCGAGGCGGTGCGGAACGGCCCGCCGCTGGCGGTCAGGATAACTCTTGAGACGTCTTCGGCACGACTGCCGGCAAGGCACTGGAATATCGCGTTATGCTCGCTGTCGACGGGGATGAGGGTCGCGCTGCTCCGCGCTGCCGCGTCGGTCATCAGCGAGCCGGCGGTGACCAGTGCCTCCTTGTTCGCCAAAGCGACCGTCTTGCCCGACTCGACCGCCGCCATCACCGGCTTCAATCCGGCGCAGCCGACGATCGCGGCGATCACCAGGTCCGCTTCGCTGGTGGCGGCGGCGATCAGGGCGCCCTCCCCCGCGGCGGCCTCGCAGCCGGTCCCGGCGAGCCGCTCCTTGAGCTCGGCGAGACGGCCTTCGTCGGCGACCACGGCGAGCTTCGCTCCAGTCTGGCGGGCGATCTGCGCCAGCGCCTCGGCGTTGGTCGCCGCCGTCACCGCAACGACCTCGAACCGCTCGGGCGAGCGCTCGATGAGGTCGAGCGTCGATTTGCCGATCGAGCCGGTCGCACCGAGGATTGCCAGCTTGCGCTTCACGTCAGCCCCACTAGCTGGGCGGCGGCGGTAAGCACAGCCACCGGCACCAACCCATCGAGCCGGTCGAGCACGCCGCCATGGCCGGGCAGCCACGCGCCCGAGTCCTTCGCCCCGGCGCGGCGCTTCATCCCGCTCTCGAACAGGTCGCCGGCCTGGGCGGCGAGCGCGAAGATCGGCGCAAAGGCGAGCACAGGCATCTTGAGATGAGTGGCGAGCGCCCAGGCGCCACCGAAAAGGGTCGCTGCGGCGAGCCCGCCGGCGAGCCCTTCGACCGTCTTGTTTGGGCTGATCGCCGGCGCCAGCT
>DATDDW010000363.1:0-8089 GCA_036523615.1 Sphingomicrobium sp. | reverse complement strand
CGGTAGCGCAGATAATAAGGGCGGCGCCCCTCGCGCCGCGACTTCGCGCCATAGCGGGTCTCGATCCAGCCGCCCGGCGGCTCGAGGAAGTCGGTCGGCCGCTCGGCGAGCCACTCGAACTGCTGCTCGTGGCGCTGCATCACCATGAGCGCCCAGGTCAGATAGGTCGGGTCGTCGGTGGCGAGGCGGAATTCGCCGCCGCGCTTCAGCTTCGCCGCGAACAGGTCGACCGGCCGGTCGTTGACCATCCGCCGCTTCGCGTGCCGCGCCTTCGGCCAAGGATCGGGGTGGAGCATATAGAGGAAGCTCAAGGCTCCGTCGGGAACGCGCTGCAGCACGTCGAGCGCGTCGCCGCGCCACAGCCGCACGTTGGCCAGATGTTGGTCGCGGATGTGCGCCAGCGCCGTGGCGACTCCGTTCAAAAACGGCTCGGCACCGACAAAACCGTGGTCGGGCAGCATCTCGGCCCGGGACGCGAGATGCTCGCCCGAGCCGAAACCGATCTCGAGGTGCAGCGGACGCTCGTCCCCGAACAGCCGCCGCGACGTAATCTCGCCGTCCGCCGGCACCTCGATCTGCGGCAGCAGCGTGTCGACCAGCTCCTGCTGCGACTTGCGCAACTTGTGCCCGCTCGACCGGCCGTAAAGCCGGTTGAGAGTCAGCGGATCGCCGGACTTGAACGCGGTCATCTCGGCACCGCGCCTAGGCGCAACGGGGCACTCCCGGCAACGGATTCGGGAACCTCACGAGAGGGCCGAGCGTCCCATCGGAGGATCAGGATGAGGAGAGAAGAAATGAACGACAATGGAGCGCGCGGGGGTCACCCGCGAAGCACCGCTAAGATCGGCACGCACCCGATTCACCCGATGCTGGTGCCGTTCCCGATCGTCTGTTTCGTCCTGACGTTCGTCTGCGACATCTTGTACACGCAGGGCCACACCGAGCTTGCGACGCCCTCGATCTGGCTGCTGTGCATCGGCCTGCTGATGGGCGCTCTCGCCGCCGTCGCCGGGCTCACCGACTATCTGGGCGATGAGCGGCTTCGCGGGCTCGCCGACGCGCTCAAGCATATGCTCGCGAATGTCACCGTCGTGGTGCTCGAAATCGTCAACCTGTTCCTGCGCGTGAAAGACTCGACGTCGATCGGCTCCACCGGAGTCTACATCTCCCTCGTCGTCATCCTGCTCCTGCTTTACAGCGGCTGGAAAGGCGGCGACCTGGTCTACCGCCACGGCGTTGGCGTGCACGACACTTCCAACTTCTGACGCCCTGGTGTGGGAAATAGGCTTGCTGCGCGTCCGGCGCGCTACGCCTGGGCGGGAAGAGCCTCCGAGCCAACCGCCGCCTTGAGCTCGTCGACTAGGTCGATCCGCTCCCACGGGAACAGGTCGCCGTCAGCCTGACGGCCGAAATGGCCGTAAGCCGCCGTCGCCTGGTAGATCGGCTTGTTGAGCCCGAGGTGGGTGCGGATGCCGCGCGGCGTCAGCCGGCCGAGCTTGTCGATACGGCCGATCGCCGCCTCGATCGCATCGTCGCCGACGGTGCCGGTGCCGTGCGTATCGACATAAAGCGACAAGGGCTCGGACACGCCGATCGCGTAAGCGAGCTGGATGGTGCAGCGGCGCGCGAGTCCGGCTGCGACGATGTTCTTGGCCAGATAGCGCGCAGCATAAGCGGCCGAGCGGTCGACCTTGGTCGGGTCCTTGCCCGAGAAGGCGCCGCCGCCGTGCGGGGCCGCGCCGCCATAGGTGTCGACGATAATCTTGCGGCCGGTGACTCCCGCGTCGCCGTCGGGGCCGCCGATCTCGAACGCCCCGGTCGGGTTGATGTGATAGACGGTCTCGTTGCCGAGCAGCCGCGCCGGCATCACTCGGGCGACCACCTCTTTCACATAGGCATGGAGCTGGGCGCGCTTCTCGCCCTTGTCGTAGCCGGGCTTGTGCTGGGTCGAGACGACGATTGCCGTGGCCTTGGCCGGCTTGCCGTCCTCGAAGCGCAAGGTGACCTGGCTCTTCGCGTCGGGCTCGAGGAAGGGCGCGGCGCCCGAGTGACGGTCGGCGGCCATCTCGAGCAGGATCTTGTGGCTGTAATCGAGCGTCGCCGGCATGAGGTCCGGCGTCTCGTCGCAGGCGAAGCCGAACATGATCCCCTGGTCGCCGGCGCCCTCGTCCTTGTTCTCGCCCGCGTCGACGCCTTGCGCGATGTGCGCCGACTGCGGGTGCAGGTGGTTGGCGAAATCGAACCGGTCCCAGTGGAAGCCCTGCTGCTCATAACCGATGCGCTTGACGACCCCGCGCACCGTCTCCTCGATCTCCTCGCGGACGCCCGGCGCCCAATTGCCGTCGGGGTCCATGATCCCGCGGCCGCGGATCTCGCCGGCGAGGACCACGCGGTTGGTCGTGGTCATCGTCTCGCAGGCGACGCGCGCTTCGGGGTCCTTGGACAGGAACAAGTCGACGATCGCGTCGGAAATCTGGTCGGCGACCTTGTCGGGATGGCCTTCGGACACGGATTCGGAGGTGAACAAATAGGAGCTGCGCATCGCTGGCGGAGTGTCCTTGGAAATAGGGATATAAAGAAGTCTTTATATGGCGCCTCTAGCGGCGCCGCCGCCCCAGCACAATGCCGCCGAAGATCAGCAGGAAACCGAGGAACAACGGGATCGCATTGCCGAAGCGGGCGAACAACGTCGCCGCATTCGCCGCCGGCGGAAGCACGGCGTCGATCACCCCCGCAATGCGCCACGGCAGCGCTTTGACCAAGTCGCCGCGGCCGTCGATCACCGCGCTGATCCCGGTCGGCGTCGCGCGCAACACCGGGATGCCTTCCTCCGCCGCGCGCAGCCGCGCCTGGGCGACGTGCTGCGGCGGGCCCCACGCGCCGAACCACGCATCGTTCGACGGATTGAAGATGAAGCCCGGGCGGTTGTGCTCGTCGACGACATGGCCGGAGAAGATGATCTCGTAGCAAAGGTCGAAGCCGACCTTGCCCCATTGGCCGCCGAGATCGACGGTGCGCGGTCCCGCCCCTGGCGCGAAGTCGATGTCGCCGGGCGCGAGCCGCGACAGCCCGATCGCCGACAGCAGCGGCCGCATCGGCAGATATTCGCCGTAAGGCACCAGATGGGCCTTGTCGTAGCGGCCCATGATCGCCCCGCCCGGCGCGATGACGAAGACGCTGTTGGTCGCGCCGTCGACATGGACTCCGTCTTTCGACTGGACGGCGATCCCGCCAGTCAGCAGGCGGTCGGTCGGCGCGAGCAACGTCGCCGCGCCGTTGCGCTCGGCCAATGCCGCCTGGGCGCCGCCGGTGCGTTGATCGACGAGCGGCTCGGTGATCGCGGCCTCGGGCCACAGCAGCAGGCGCGGCTGGTCGGACGGTGCGCCGGACAGCGTGCTCAGCCGTCGCGCGGCTTGCGCGTCAAAGCCTGGGCGCCACTTGTCCTCCTGGCCGATGTTCGGCTGCACGATGCGGATGTTGCGGATGGTCAGCGGATCGGGCGGAACGGCCGAGGAAGGCAGCAGCCACAGCAGCGCCGCTACGGCAACGATGACCACCAGCGGCAGCCACTTGCGGTAATATTCGAGCCAGATCGCGCCGCCGAGAAGGACGAGCAGCCCCGACAGGCCATAGGTGCCGATCAGCGGGGTGATGGTGATCAGCGGCGTCGGCGCGAGCACGGCGGCCGCCGGGTTCCACGGGAAGCCGGTGAACATGACGCCGCGCAGCCATTCGGTGATCGTCCAGGCTCCGCCGAGCACGACGACGAGGATCGTGCGTTCCTTGCGCCCGAATCGCCAGGCGAGCCCGGTGGCAAGCGCCGGATAGACCGCGAGATACATCGACAGCAGGACCACGGCGACCCAGCCGAGCCATGGCGGCATCTTCGCCTGGTAGGTGAACGAGGTCGCAATCCAGTTCAGCCCGACGACGAACTGGCCAAGGCCGAAGGCCCAGCCGACGAGGAGCGCGCGCCACACATTCTTCTGGCGGCAGGTGAGCTCGCATAGCGCGGCGATGGCGACCGGCAACAGCGGCCACCAGCCGACCGGCTCCAACGCCAGGGCCGAGACGGCTCCGGCAATCAGCGCGTAGAGAATTAACAGCATTAATCGCTTCATCGCCGAGGAGCGGGCGGTGACGCAATCCATAAAACGCCGCCGATTGCTTCACGCGTCCCGCAATGACATGGGGAAGGCGATGAGCCTGCCGCCGTTTCACCTCGCCTTTCCGGTCGACGACCTTGGCGAAGCGCGCCGCTTCTACGGCGGGCTGCTCGGCTGCCGCGAAGGGCGCAGCGCCGAGCATTGGGTCGACTTCGACCTGCACGGCCACCAGATAGTCGCCCACTTGGCGCCCGAGATCGTCCGCCAGCCCGCGAGCAACCGCGTCGACGGCGACGACGTGCCGGTGCCGCACTTCGGGCTGGTGCTGCCGATGCCCGAGTGGAAGGCGCTCGCGGAACGCCTGACCGATGCGGGGATCGGGTTCGTGATTGAGCCGACGATCCGTTTTGCCGGTGAGCCCGGGGAACAGGCGACGATGTTCCTTCTGGATCCGGCCGGCAACGCGCTCGAGTTCAAGGCGATGGCCGACCCCGAAAAGCTCTTCGCGACGCAGTGATCCCCCTCCCCCTGATGGGGAGGGGCAGGGGTGGGGTGATCGCCGACGTAGAGCTTCGACGTCCGCACTCACCCCCACCCAACCTCCCCCATCCAGGGGGAGGGCTCATTCGGCGTTTGCCTGGTGAGCTTCGGGCGCGTGGAGCCTTACGCGGATGATTCGCCGTGGATCGGAGTCGACCGCCTCGAGCTTCCAGCCAGTCGGGTGAGTCACGCATTCGCCCTGCATCGGGATGTGCCCGGCGAGGAGGAACATGAGCCCGCCGAGCGTGTCGACTTCGTCGTCGTCCGACGACAGCCGCGCGTCGACCGCATCGGCGAGCTCGTCGAGCTCGATCCTGGCGTCGGCTTCCCACAGGCCTTCGTCGAGCATGGTCAGCATGCCCGCTTCGGCCTCGTCATGCTCGTCCTCGATCTCCCCGACGATTTCCTCGACCACGTCCTCGATGGTGACCAGGCCTTCGGTCCCGCCAAACTCGTCGACGACGATGGCGAGGTGGATGCGCTCGCTGCGCATCCGCGCGAGAAGCTCGATCACCCCCATCGATTCGGGCACGAACAACGGCTCGCGCATCAGCGCGCCGAGCGAGCGGTCGCGGCTCGCATCGACGCTGGCCATGAAGACGTCCTTGATGTGGACCATGCCGATCACTTCATCGAGGCTTTCGCGATAGACCGGAAGCCGGCTGTGCCCGGCGTCGGCAAAGGCCTGGACCAATGCCTCGAAGCCGATGTCGCTCGGCACCGCCATGATGTCGCCGCGCGTCACGCAAATGTCGCCGGCAGTCTGCTCACCGAAATGCAGCAGGTTGCGCAGCATCTGCCGCTCTGCGGAGCTGAGGTCGCCGGCGACGGGGCGCGAGTCCTCGGCCTCGTCGATCGCTTCCTCGATCTCGGCGCGGAGCGTTGGCTCGCTGTCCTCGCCGAAGATCAGGTGGCGCATCCCCCGCCACAGCCGCGAGCCGCCTTCGTCGTGCCGTGTGGCCATCAGGCCGTGACCTCGTAGGGGCTGGCGATGCCCAGCCGGGCAAGCGCGCGCACCTCGCGCGCTTCCATGTCCGCGGCTTCCGCCTCGTGGTCATGGTCGAAGCCCAGCAGGTGCAGCGTGCCGTGGGCGATCAAATGCGCTGCATGATGCTCGACGCTGACGCCTTTCGCCGCTGCCTCGCGCTCGCACACGCCGTGGGCGAGAACGATGTCACCAAGCAACAATTCTGTATCGGCAACGCTTGCTTTTTGCAGGTCGGGCTCCTCCGCCATGGGGAAGGAGAGGACGTTTGTCGGCTTATCCTTTCCGCGCCACCTGGCGTTCAGGGCCTGGACCTGTTCGTCGCCGGTCAGCGACACCGAGATTTCGACCGGCCGCTCGGAATCGAGCAGCTCAGGATAAGTGCTTTCGGCGATCGCCGCTTCGGCCGCCCTGCGGGCGAGCTTCTCCCAGCCGCAGCTACTGTCCCACTCACCGTCGGCGTCGAGGGCGATGCTGAGGCTCATGCGCCGGGCCCTTCGTAGGCATCGACGATCCGCCCGACCAGCGGGTGGCGTACGACATCGGCGGCGGTGAAGCGGATCACCGAAATGCCCTTGACCCCAGACAGGCGGTTGACCGCGTCGGCCAGCCCCGACTTCGACGGATCGGGCAGGTCGACCTGGTACGGGTCGCCGCAGATCACCATCCGGCTGCGCATGCCGAAGCGCGTCAGGAACATCTTCATCTGCAGCGGCGTCGTGTTCTGCGCTTCGTCGAGGATGATGAAGGCGTCATTGAGCGTGCGCCCGCGCATGAAGGCGAGCGGCGCGATCTCGATCTCGCCCGAGGCGATGCGCCGCTCGACCTGCTCGGTCGGCAGCATATCGTAGAGCGCGTCGTAGAGCGGCCGCAGATAAGGATCGACCTTCTCCTTCATGTCGCCGGGAAGGAACCCCAGGCGCTCGCCCGCCTCGACCGCCGGGCGCGACAGGATCAGCCGGTCGACGCTGCCGCTGATCAGCTGCGACACCGCCTGGGCGACCGCGAGATAGGTCTTGCCGGTGCCCGCCGGCCCAAGCCCGAAGATCATCTCGTCGCGGGCCAGAGCCTCCATGTACGGCGTCTGCATCGCCGAGCGTGGGACGATGGTCTTCTTGCGCGTGCGGATCATCACCCGGGGCGCTTCGGTGACCTCGTCGGCGATGATCCCGTCGAGGTGCGGCTGCGCTGCCATGCCGAGCACCGCTTCGACGGCTTCGGCGTCGACGTCATGGCCGTGATCGAGCCGGTTGTAGAGCCCGATCAGCACGTCGCGGGCGCGCGCCGCGGCGTCGGGCTCGCCCTCGATCTGCACGCGATTGCCGCGCGCGGCGATGTGCACGCCGAGCCGGTTTTCGATGGTGATCAGGTGGCGGTCGTAATCGCCGAACAAGGGCCCGAGCAGATAAGGCTGCTCGAACTCGAGCTCGAGCCGCGCACGGTCGGGGACGGCGGCGAGGTCGCGACGCGCCATCAGGCGGCGACCTTCTGCCGCTCGGCGCCGGTCATGCTGTTGGGCCCGGCGGCGACCAGCGTCACCTCGACGATGTCGCCCGGCCGCGCGTCGGTCTCGACATGGACCGACTGCAGCCACGGTGAGCGGCCGATCATCTGCTGCTCAAGTTTGCCCGCGCGCTCGACCAGGATTTGCGTGTCGCAACCCACTTTCGAGCGGTTGAACGCCAGCTGGTGCGTGCCGAGCCGCGACTGGAGCCGCCGCAGCCGCTCCTCCATCACCTCCCGCTGGATCTGATCCTCCATCGTCGCGGCGGGCGTGCCCGGGCGAGCGCTGTACTTGAACGAATAAGCGGAGGCGTAGCGCACCTCGTCGACGATGCTCAGCGTCGCCAGGAAATCCTCCTCCGTCTCGCCGGGGAAGCCGACGATGAAGTCGCCCGACAGCGCGATGTCGGGCCGCGCGGCGCGCATCTTCTCGATGATGCGCAAATAGGTCTCGGCGGTGTGGCTGCGGTTCATCGCCTTCAGAATCCGGTTGCTGCCCGACTGCACCGGCAAGTGCAGGTAGGGCATCAATTTCTCGACTTCGCCATGGGCGGCGATCAGCGCGTCGGTCATGTCGGCCGGGTGGCTCGTCGTGTAGCGGATGCGCTCCAGGCCATCGATCCTCGCGAGCGCGCGAATCAGGTCGGCCAGGCCACGCTCTTCGTTCGTCCAGGCATTCACATTCTGGCCGAGCAGAACAATCTCTCTCGCACCCGCCTCAACCAGCGCCTGCGCTTCGGCGACGATGTCGTCCCAAGGCCGCGAAATCTCGGCGCCGCGCGTGTAGGGAACGACGCAATAGGTGCAGAATTTGTCGCACCCCTCCTGCACCGTCAGGAACGCCGAAGGTGTGGCGCGGCGGCGCGGCGGCATCGCATCGAATTTGCTGATCGCCGGCATGTCGGTGTCGACCGGGCGAAGCCCGCGCGACGCCTCTTCGACCAGGTGCGGCAGC
>DATDDW010000362.1:0-1885 GCA_036523615.1 Sphingomicrobium sp. | reverse complement strand
GCAGATCGGGCCCAACCGCTATATCGCCGACCTCACGCTCGAGTTCGACCGCGACCGGTCCGCCCCGTTGCTGGGGCTCGAAGGCGCTCAGGTGAGCCAACGCTCGGGGCCGATGCTGCTGATCCCGATCATCATCACTGCCGGTACCGAGACGAGCCTCGAGCTGCGCAATGCGTGGCAGCGCGCCTGGGCGCAGTTCCGCACCGCGCAAAGCCCGATCGATTATGTCCGGGTGAGCGGCCTTGGTTCCGATCCGTTGCTGATCAACGCAGCCCAGACGGTCCGGCCGGGACGCGGCTGGTGGCGCAGTCTCATCGATCAATATGGCGCGTCGGACATCCTCGTCGCCGAGGTGCAGCTGCAGCGCTCTTATCCGGGCGGTCCGGCACGAGGGCGGTTCATCGCCCGCCACGGGCCCGACAATGAGATCATGGGCGGGTTCACCCTGGTCGCGCCCAACAGCGAGGCAATCCCAGCGATGATGGCGCAAGGCGCGCAGCGCATCGACCAGCTGTTCGCCAACGCCCTCGCCGCCGGGCGGCTCGAGCGCGACACGTCGCTCAACCTGCCGCCGCCGCCGATCCAGGAGCTGCCGCCGGTAGCCGCACCGCCGCCGAAACCGGTCAATGTGGCGAACGCCTACCAGGTGCAGATCATCGGCAAGGACGTGAACGTCTACAATTTCGCGATGGCGCATCTGCGTACGCTGGCGGGACTCGATTCGGCCATTCCGCAGCAGATCAATACGACGGGCACTAGCTACGTACTGGTCGCCTACCACGGGACGATCGCGCAGCTGGCGGCGGCGCTCAGCGGGCGCGGCTGGATCGTGGAAAGCGCCGGGACCGTCGTCCGGATGCGCTCGGCATCGGACAAGCCTCCGGCGCTTCCGCCGCCGCCGCCAGTGGTGCCGCAGCCGACGCCTCAGCCGCAGCAGCAACAGCCGGCCGCCAGTCCGCCAAAAGGGCAGGAATGAAGCAGGGCCCGGACCAGATCGCGCTTCCGCTCGACTGGCCGCAAAGCGAAGGAGACGCCCGCTTCATCGTTTCGGACGCCAATCGCGAGGCGTTCGACCATTTCCGCCACTGGAGCATGTGGCCCGTCAAGGCGACGATCGTCATAGGTCCGCGGCGTTCGGGCCGAACGCTGCTTGGGCGAAGCTTCGTCGAGCGCGTCGGCGGGCGCCTGTTCGACGATGCGGACCAGCGCGACGAAGAAGAGCTGTTCCACGCCTGGAACCAGGCCCAGGACGTCGGCCGGCCGGTGGTGATGATTGCCGACGCGGCACCGCCGGCCTGGTCGCCGCAGCTGCCGGACCTCCGGACTCGCCTCGCGGTCACTCCGGTTGTGAGCATCGGCCACCCCGACGACGCCTTGTTCCCGGCGTTGATTCAGCTGCACTTCGCCGACCGGGGGTTGCATATCCCGTCAGACGCCTTGCGCTTCATGGCCGAGCGCCTCCACCGTGATTACTGGACTGCCGAGCGGGCGGTCGAAGCGGTCGATCGCTTCGCCATCGCCGAGCGGGCGCGGCTGTCGCTGCCGACGATCCGCCGGGCGCTGATCGTTGCCGGGATGATCGGCGAGGCCGCCTAGCGGCTCAGCCGCAGCGGATCTTGGTGATCGCCTTGTCGGGGCCGAGCCAGACCGTCACTCGGTCGGCGCGATAATCCATGGTCAGCATCACGCCTGGCGGGGCCCAACGAAGCACCGCCGCATGCGTGGCGCGTTTGATTGCGGCGCCGGTTTCGCTCGTCCCCTGCTTACCGACAAACGACTCCGTTCCAGCGGCGTCGCACGTGTGACCGGGCGTCTCCCCGTGAATGACTGGCGCGGCCGGCGCGGTCGAGCAGCCACTCATCAGCACCGCCGCTGCAATCGCAAG
>DATDDW010000361.1:0-4233 GCA_036523615.1 Sphingomicrobium sp. | reverse complement strand
TAATAAGCCGCGCTGATCTGCCCGATCGCGTTCCTCAGCGGCGTCGGCGCTCCGCCTCCGGCCCAGCCCAGCGCGATCACGTCGATCACCAGCAGCCAGAAGAAGCGCTGGAACACCGGGCGGTACGATCCCGAGCGCACCGGCGAGCGATCGAGCCACGGCAGGAAGAAGAGCAGCAGGATCGAAGCGAACATCGCGAGCACGCCCCACAGCTTCGCCGGGAGCATGAAGTCGAAAGTGAAGGAGCGAAGGATCGCGTAGAACGGCCAGAAATACCATTCAGGCACGATCTCGGCCGGCGTCGCCAGCGGATTGGCCGGAATGTAATTGTCCGCGTGCCCCAGATAGTTAGGCGCGAAGAAGGTGAGGATCGCGTAGGCCAGCAGCAGCGCGCCGACGAACCAGCCGTCCTTCGCCGTATAAAACGGATGGAAGGGGATGGTGTCGCGCTCGTCCTTGACGTCGACGCCGGTCGGATTGCCCGAGCCTGGAATGTGCAGCGCCCAGATGTGGAGGATCACCACCGCGGCAATGACGAACGGCAGCAGATAGTGCAGCGAGAAGAAGCGGCTCAGCGCCGCCTGATCGGGCGCATAGCCGCCCAATAGCCAGATGCGGATCGGCTCGCCGACAACCGGGAAGGCCGAGAAGAAGCCGGTGATGACCTGCGCTCCCCAATAGCTCATCTGCCCCCAGGGGAGCACGTAGCCCATGAAGGCCGTGGCCATCATGAGGAGGTAGATGACGAGGCCGAGCATCCACACCAGCTCGCGCGGCGCCTTGTAGGAGCCGTAGTAGAGGCCGCGGAAGATGTGGATGTAGACGACGATGAAGAAGAAGCTCGCCCCGTTCATATGCGCGTAGCGCAGCAGCCAGCCGGCGTTGACGTCGCGCATGATGAGGCCGTTGACCGAATGGAACGCGCCGTCCGCCGTCCCCGCGTAATGCATCGCCAGAACGATGCCGGTGATGATCTGGATGGTGAGGAAAATCCCCGCCGAAAAACCGAAGTTCCACCAGTAGTTGAGGTTGCGCGGCACGGGGTAGCCGCCACCGACGGCGCCGTAGACGAGCCGCGGCAGCGGCAGCCGCTCGTCGAGCCACTTCATCAGCGGGTGCTTGGGTTCGTAGGCCTTGGCCCAGGAAAAGCTCATCTGTCGCTCTACCCCTTGCCGCCGATGAGGACGGTCGTCGGCGATTCAAACTTATAGTCGGGCACCATCAGGTTCTTCGGCGCCGGGCCTTGGCGGATACGCGCGGCGGTGTCGTACATCGAGCCGTGACACGGGCAGAAATAGCCGCCGTAAGGCCCGCGGTTCTCGCCTTCGCCGATGCCGAGCGGCACGCAGCCCAAGTGGGTGCACACGCCCAGCGTGATCAGCCAGTTGATATGCCCCGGCTTGGTCCGTTCGGCGAGCGTCTGCGGGTCGCGCAGCGACGAAAGCGGCACCGCATTCGCTTCGGCGATCTCCTTGGGCGTGAGGTTGCGGACGAAGACCGGCTGCTTGCGCCATTGCGCCTTGATCCCCTGGCCCGGCTGGATCTTGGAGATGTCGACCTCGGTCGTCGCCTGGGCGAGCACGTCGGCGGACGGCGACATCTGCACGATCAAAGGCGCGAGGGCCACCAGGCCGCCGACGCCGGCGAAGCTCACCGCGGCGACATTGAGGAAGTCGCGGCGGCGGACCTCCCCGCCGAGCGACGAACCGGTTTGCGGAACCTCAACGGACCCTGCCTTGGTGGCCATCATTCCCCTTTTGACGCGATTGGCTGCATGGGCCGGAAGAGCTCATGAGCAGGTTCGTTCCGGGTCGGCGCCCGGTGCGATTGGCGCCGCCTTTAGCGAGCGGTTCTTAGGCTGCCAAGGCCCTCACGCGCGCTCATCGGCGCTCGCTCACCTCAAGCACGATCAGCGCTGCAATATGCAGCAGCACGAGGCCGATAATGACCACCGCCACGACCACCTTTTGCTCGACGAACGGCATCGACAGCGAGGCGATGAGCGCAGCAGCAACGGCAAGGCGCGAGATCCAAATCGTGACCGGCGCCGGCCGCATCAGCCAGAACCACAGGATCCCGTCCAAGTGGCGGAAGCGGAAATCGACGTAGCTGAAATGGATCAGCGCAACGGCGACGAAAGCGGCAAGAGCAATGACCATCGAGTGAGCTACTGGCACGCTGAGCGGGCCGCGGCAACGGCAGTGGAGACTGTGCCAACCACGGTCAGAAGTGATGCGTGCAGAGCGCGATCAAGAGGATGATCGGGATCGGAACGCCAATCAGCCAGAGCAGGATAGAGCGCACTTGTTCGTCTCCCTGTTTCCCGCTCGAGCGGAGAATGATCCGCTGTTGCAACGGTTCCAGGAACGCAGGTTCAGCCCACCGCGGGCGCCGTCCCCGCCTCGGCTTTATGCTCGCGCCGGCCGAGGATCGCCGCGCGGAACATGATCGCTGCGGCATAGAGGACGACGATGAGGACGAGCCAGCGCAACAGCGCGAGCGGCATCGTCACGACGAGGTAAGCGGCGACGAGCACCGCCGGGATTCCCGCAATCGTCAGCCCCATCACCACGCGAAGATCGAGATTGCCGGTGTTGATGTGGCGGATTCCCGCAGTCGAGCCCATCAGCGCGGCGGCTCCGGCCATGATCGGGAAGCACAGCCGCGGGTTCATGCCCATCAGGCTCAGCACCACCAGCGTCGGCGCGTAATTGCCGACGCCGTAGTTGAGCAGGACCCCGAAGACGAAGTTTGCGGCGATGGCGGCAATGGTCAGGCCGATCGGCAGCGATGCCGCCATGCCGCCGCCAGGAAAGAGGTTGAGGTTGGTCATCGCATAGGCGATCGCCGCCAGCGTCAGCCCGACCGCAACGATCAGCTGGACGATCCACACGCGGGTCCGGTGAACCAGGGGCGCTCCGATGAGGCCGCCCGTGGTGCAGGCAATGATGCAGCCGACCAGCAGCACGGGGTCGACCTTCACGCCGAGCTTGAGCAGGAAAATGATCGATTCGACGACGGCGCCGATGGTCAGGCCGACGAGGATCGTCGGCGGGATCAGCCGGTCGGGAACGAGCTTGCGGAACTTGAACCAGGCGGTGGTCAGCGCGAACGAGCCGATCCCGAGCGTGTCGAAGAAGTTGACGATCGCGCCGAGCGCCAGCGATTCGAGCGTCGGTCCCGCGCGCCGCTCGATCGCCGCTTTGATCAGCACGACGGTGAAGACGAGCGTCGCCAGGACGATCGGGACGAGCAGTGCAATCAACATGAGGCGGGCCCCTCCCCAACGGCGGCGATGCTAGCGCCTGGCACCAGCTCTACAACGACCGTGCCCCCGGTGAAATATTCGCTTGCCCGCTGACTCCGCGCGCCGCGTCGGGAATCTGGAGCCCCAAGCTCGAATCGCATCCGTGTCGCCTGGCCGCCGCCGGGCTCGCGCGCATTTTGTTTCGAGCGTCCGAAACCGATTGGAGCGAGGGCAACATTCCCATGGCCAAGGCGACCGACGCAGGCACCATTCTCACCCGCCTCAAGGATGAGGAGATCGACTGGGTCGACCTCCGCTTCACCGACCCCAAGGGCAAGTGGCAGCACCTGACCATGGCCTCGGGCGTGGTCGATGAGGACAATTTGACCGACGGCTTCATGTTCGACGGAAGCTCGATCGCCGGCTGGAAGGCGATCAACGAGTCCGACATGATCCTCAAGCCCGATCTCAATGCGGCCTACATCGACCCGTTCAGCGCAACGCCGATGCTGGTGCTGTTCTGCAACGTCGTCGAGCCTTCGACCGGCGAGCTCTACGGCCGCGACCCGCGCTCGACCGCGACCCGCGCCGAGGCCTATTTGAAGGCGAGCGGCGCCGGCGACACGGTCTTCGTCGGTCCGGAAGCCGAATTCTTCATGTTCGACGATGTCCGCTTCGAGGACGGCTACAATGCCTCGGGCTTCCGCATCGACGACATCGAGCTGCCGACCAATACCGCACGCGAATATGAAGGCGGGAACCTCGCTCACCGGCCGCGCGCCAAGGGCGGCTATTTCCCGGTCGCGCCGGTCGACAGCGCCGGCGACATCCGCGCCGAGATGGTCTCGACCATGCTCGAGATGGGTCTGCCGTGCGACAAGCATCACCATGAAGTCGCCGCCGCCCAGCACGAGCTCGGCCTGACCTACGGCAAGCTGGTCGAGACCGCCGACCGCATGCAGGTCTACAAATATGTCGTCCACATG
>DATDDW010000360.1:0-2221 GCA_036523615.1 Sphingomicrobium sp. | reverse complement strand
CGTCCTTGAAGTTCGAATAGAAGCCATCGATCGTCGAGGTCCAATGATCGGTCGGCTTGAACTCCAAGGTGCCGGTGAGGCCGAGGCGCTTGAGAGTGGTCGAAGTCGAGTAAGATTTAAGGCCGCCGACCACCTTGTTTCCGCCTGGGGCATCGGCGTACCCCCAGGCGTTGAATTCTTTGATCTCGTACGGCTCGTCGTCCCAGCTGGCCGCCAGCGCCACACCGGCGCGGCCGTCAGCGAACTGGTCGACGTAGACGCCGTTCACCCGGTATCCGTACTTGTTGACGTCCGGATTGAGACGGCCAAGATCCGGATAAACGAAGCGCCCGCCGACGGAAATCACCCGCTTGCCGAATTCGAGCGGGCGGATGGTGCGCAAGTCGACGGTACCGGCAATGCCCTGGCCGAGCACCGAGGCCATAGGCGTCTTATAGACGTTGACCTGATTGATGACTTCAGCGGGATACTGGTCGAACTGGACGGCGCGGTTGTCGCCGGTCGAGGTCTGCTCGCGTCCGTTGAGCAGTGTGGTCGAATAGTCGGGACCGAAGCCGCGGATTGAGATGACGTCGGCGCGGCCGGACAGGCGCTGTGACGTGATGCCGGGAAGACGCGCGATCGCTTCGCCGATCGACGCGTCGGGCAGCTTGCCGATGTCCTCGGCGCTGACCGATTCGACGATCTGGTCGGATTTCTTCTTCTTGTTCACTGCGTTCTGCAGCGAGGCGCGGAAGCCGGTAATGATGATCTGGTTGCTATTGTCCGCCTGGGGCGCAGGGCTGGCACTGTTATCGCTGGTGCCGACGGGCTGCGCCGGCGCCGGTTGTGCCGCCGTTGCTGCCGACGCCGCACCGGTGATCGCCGGCTGGGCGTCACCGGCCCAGGCCGGCGTGGCCGTGAACGCCATGGCCAGCGCGAGCGGGCTCGCCGCCGCAGCAAGACGCGAACGCGAAGAGATGCTGATCATCAATATTCCCCCTGAGACCGGCCAGAAGCCGGACGATATTCACCAAGGGGCTTTCACACCCCTCTCCCGGCGCGGAGACTAACAGAGCATTGCGGGGCCGTAACAGGGGACGAACAGCTATACATACGTATTCAGCACGCTAAGAATTCACCTCGATGACGCAGAGGCGGCCGACCTCGTTCGACATCGCGGCGCTGGCGGGGGTCTCGCAGCCCACCGTTTCGCGCGCGCTTTCGGGCAACCCGTCGGTCAGCGACGCGACGCGGGCGCGCGTTCTCGCCGCGGCCGAGCAGCTCAATTACAAGGTCGACAAGAACGCGTCGGGTCTTCGTCGCCGTCACTCGCGGACCCTGGCGCTGCTGTTCTTCGACGAAGGCGCCGCCGAAGACCCGGTCATCAACCCCTTCTATCTGTCGCTGCTTGGGCCGATGGTTCGGCGCTGTGCCGAGCATGGCTACGACCTGCTTATCTCGTTCCAGCAGCTCTCGTCGAACTGGCACGTCGATTATGAAGACAGCCACAAGGCCGACGGGATCATCCTCCTGGGCTATGGCGATTACCTTCAATACCGTCCGCGGCTTGAGCAGCTGATCGAGCGCGGCACGCACTTCGTCCGTTGGGGATCGGCCGCCGAAGGCGAGCTCGGGGCGTCGGTCTGTTCGGATAATGAACAAGGCGGGTTCGACGCTGCGACCCACCTCCTGCAGCAGGGCCGCCGGAAGATTGCCTTCGTCGGCACGGCGTCGGCCGCTTATCCCGAATTCTTCGCGCGTTGGCGCGGCTATTGCCGCGCGCTCCGCGCCGCCGGACTGACGCCCGATGAGCGGCTCTGCGCCGACAGCGATCCGAGCGAGGCGGCGGGGCGCGCCGCGGTTGCCGAATTGACCGGCCGCGGGGTCGATTTCGACGCGATCTTCGCTTCGTCGGACGTGGCGGCAATCGGCGCCATGCATGCGCTTCAGGAGATGGGCCGAAAGGTGCCGGAAGACATCGCCGTCGTCGGCTTCGACGACATTGCTGCAGCGCGGCTGTCGAGCCCGGCGCTGACCACGGTCACCCAGGATGCCCGCGGTGCCGCCGAAGCGCTGATCGACACGCTGTTGGAAGCCATTGAGACGGGTCACGCGACCGACCGTGTGTTGCCGGTTCGCCTGACGGTGCGTGAATCGAGCGTCCGTCGCTGATTGCGCAGGCTTGGGGAGGCGGGAGCATGGACAAAGCGCAACTGAACGAGAAGCCGCGGCAATAGCT
>DATDDW010000359.1:0-4329 GCA_036523615.1 Sphingomicrobium sp. | reverse complement strand
TTGCACCGGCGGCGCAATTCCAGAGCGGCGGGGAAGCGTCCGAAATGGCGTTTTCCCGCCCTTTTCTTTGTTTATCAGCAGCTTGCCGCCGCTCGGCGCCGATTGGGCTGTGGCAGAGATGCAACAGTTTTCGCCGAGTGTCCGGCTGTCGCCGCTTTTAATGCAACCTTCGCCGTTCCGCGCATGTTGCCACGCCGACATTTCCACCAGCGAAAGGGCAAAGGAAAACTCATGCGCAAAATCCTGCTAGCAAGCGCAGCGGCGTTCGTCATCGCGACGCCTGCCGCCGCGACCGTCGACAATTCCGGCTATGTCGGGATCGAAGGCGGGATCATGAAGCCGAAATCGCAATCGATTTCCGGCGCGATCGTCTTCACCAACACCGGGATCCCGGCATTCGCCCGCACCACGGTCGCCAGCCAGCGCTATAAGTGGGGCGAGGATATCGACCTCATCGGCGGCTACGACTTCGGCATGTTCCGCGTCGAAGGCGAGCTTGGCTACAAGCATGCCAAGGCCAAGAGTGCGACCGTCAGCACGACCTTCATCAACGCGCTGAATGCGGGCGCCGGTACGGCGTTCACCACCACGAGCAATTTCGGCCTGAACAATTCGGCGAGCGTCTATTCGGCGATGCTCAACGGCCTGCTCGATCTCGGCGGCAACGGCGGGATCGGCGGCTATGCCGGCGGCGGCGTCGGCTATGCCAACGTCCACCAGTTCGGCAACAGCAAGGGCAAGCTTGGCTGGCAGCTGATCGCCGGCGTCTACATGCCGGTTGGCACCAACATCGATGTCGGGCTGAAGTACCGTTACTTCCACGCTGGCTCGAACCGCGGCAACCACGACTTCCTGTTCAATGCGGGAACCGGCTCGTGCGGCACGCTGACCTGCTCGGGCGGCGTCGCGACCTTCGACAACACCAGCAGGTTCACTTCGAACAGCCTGCTGCTGAGCCTGGTCTACAGCTTCGGCGCAGCGGCTCCGCCGCCCCCGCCGCCGCCTCCGCCGCCCCCGCCGCCGCCAGCGGCTCCGGCGACGCAGACCTGCCCGGACGGCTCGGTGATCCTGGCGACGAGCGTCTGCCCGGCGCCGCCGCCTCCGCCGCCGCCGCCTCCGGCGCCGACGCAGCGGGGTGAACGCGGCAAGTAAGTCCAGCGTCACCAGAAGTTGGAAAGCCCGGGCGGAGCGCCTGCTCCGTCCGGGTTTTCTTTACGGCGCGAAGCTGTGGCCGCTTGGCAACAATGCCCACGAAACGCACTCGCATCTCGGGCGAACCTGTATGGCGAAACTCGGCGGGCGCGGATAAAGCTTGCTGCGCCAGATCTGGGTACGAAAGGGGTTAGTACATGCGCAAACTTCTGCTGGCCGCGGCGGCGACCGCGGCCATCGCGACGCCCGCCGTGGCACGCGACAATTCGCCGTACGTCGGCGTCGAGGGCGGGGTATTGCTCCCGCGGGTCACCAATCTCGACATCGTCGCCAACTTCCCGACGACGACCGTCGCTGGGATCCCGAGCGGGCCGACCCGGTACACCCAGGGCGCCGACGTCCACTACCGGGCGGGCTTCGACGTCGATGTGATCGGCGGCTACGACTTCGGCATGTTCCGCCTCGAGGGCGAGCTTGCGTACAAGCACGCCTCGATCCGCGATCGCACGCTCGACGAGCCGTTCCTGTTCGGCGTGAACGCGGTGCTTGACGCGAACCCGGCGCTGACCAACCAGGACATTCACTTCGGCGGCAAGGCCAACATCGTCTCGGGCATGGGCAATGCCATGTTCGACTTCGGCGACGACCAGGGCTGGAGCGGATTTGTCGGCCTTGGCGGCGGTATCGCCGACGTGAAGATGCTGAGCGACAGCCACAGCGGCTTTGCCTGGCAGGCGATCGCCGGCGTTCGCGCGCCGGTGACCGAGACGATCGATGTCGGCCTGAAGTATCGCTACTTCCGCACCAAGACCGCGTCGTTCGACAGCATTTGGCGCTTCGATAACGCCGGGTCGGTCCCGGTCGATGCGCGCGGCCGCTTCGAGTCGCACAGCCTGCTCTTGAGCCTCATCTACAATTTCGCGCCGCCACCGCCTCCGCCGCCTCCGCCGCCGCCACCTCCGCCGCCGCCTCCGGCGACGCAGACGTGCCCCGACGGATCGGTGATCCTGGCAACGGCGACCTGCCCACCGCCGCCACCTCCGCCGCCGCCGCCACCGGCGCCGACGCAGCGCGGCGAGCGCGGCAACTAAGAGAAAGTTCGCTCAAACAGGGGAGCGAGCAGCCCGGGCGGAGCCAAAAGCTTCGCCCGGGCTTTTTCTTAGCCGGGTGAGAGGGTTGATCGGCCGGCGCAATTCGCTATAGGCGCCGCTCGCGCCGGAACAGGGCTTGCCCTGGCCTGGCGCACTCGTCCGAGACAGCTGCTGCCCGAGCCCAAAAGGCGACGGCTTAATTTGCGGCCTAGACGGGGACAGGAATCAAGCGAAGCGGCTGCCGCTTCGTCGTGCGTCGTCTCTGCGGCGCCAGCGATCCCAACCCCACGGACATTAGCGCCCGACTGCTTCGGCAGCTGGGCTTTTGTTGAAGCTCGTTCGGGACACTCCTGGACGAATTTTTGGAGTTGGCATGGATCGATCGCAAAAAGCCGATCTGGTCGACGAGCTGAAGAACGTCTTCTCGGAGACGAGCGTGGTTGTGGTCACTCGCAATCACGGTCTCTCGGTCGCGCAGTCGACCGAGCTGCGCCTGAAGATGCGCGACGCCGGCGCCCAGTTCAAAGTTGCGAAGAACAGCCTTGCCCTGATTGCGCTCGAGGACACCCGCTACAAGCCGATCGGCGACCTGTTGAAGGGCCCGACCGCTCTGGCGACGTCCGCAGACCCCGTCGCGGCCGCCAAGATAGCGGTCGATTTCGCCAAGACGCACGACAAGTTCGAAATCGTCGGCGGAGCGATGGGCGACACGGTCCTCGACGTGAACGGGATCAAGGCGCTTGCTGCACTGCCGTCGCTCGATGAGCTGCGCGCGAAGATCGTGGGCCTGATCCAAGCGCCTGCGACCAAGATCGCGCGGACCGTCAGCGAACCAGGGGCGCAGCTGGCACGGATCTTCGCCGCCTACGGGGCCAAAGAAGCCGCGTAAGCAGACCATCTTTTCATCAACGCACGACAACGGGCCGAACAGCCCACCAAGGAGTATCAAATGGCTGACATTGCTAAGCTGGTCGACCAGCTTTCCGAACTGACTGTTCTCGAGGCGGCGGACCTCGCCAAGGCGCTCGAAGAGAAGTGGGGCGTCTCGGCCGCGGCTGCGGTTGCGGCTGCTCCGGCTGCCGGCGGCGCCGCAGCGGCTGCGGCTCCGGCCGAAGAGAAGACCGAGTTCGACGTCATCCTCACCGGCGACGGCGGCAAGAAGATCAACGTGATCAAGGAAGTCCGCGCGATCACCGGCCTTGGCCTCGGCGAGGCGAAGGCGCTGGTCGAAGGCGCTCCCAAGCCGGTCAAGGAAGGCGTCAACAAGGAAGAGGCCGAGAAGATCAAGAAGCAGATCGAGGATGCCGGCGGCACCGTCGAGCTGAAGTAACCACAGCGCCGTCACCCCCCGCAAGCGGGGGTCCCGCTGCTTTAAAGAAAATCGGGATTCCCGCTTTCGCGGGAATGACGGATGGAATGGAAGGGGCGGCTCCTAACCGGGCCGCCCTTTCTATGTAGCGAGCGGGTCCAGGAAGGCGTCGATCGCGGCGCGTGCCTCCGGCTCGTCGAGCGTCGGCGCATGGCCGGCACCCGGCACGGTGACGAAGCTCGCGTCGGGCGCGGCGGCCTGCATCTTCTCGAGCGCCGCCGCGCTCAAAAGGTCGCTCTCGGCGCCGCGGAGCACGAGCAAGGGCTTTTGCGCCAGCGCCTTGAACAGCGGCCACATGTCGACCCGCGGCGTTGGCCCCTTGACCTGGAACGGCAAAGCGATCGCCGGGTCATAGTCGAGGACGATCGCGTCCCCGTCCTCGCGGCAGGCACGGCGGGCAGCATTCACCCAATCGGCCTCAGACCAGATCGCCGGGACATGGCGGTTGTTGCGGGCGATCGCCGCGGCGGCTTCTTCCCAGCTGTTGAAACGCGCCTCCTTGCCGACATAGGAACGGATACGCTCGAGGCCCGTCTGCTCGAGCTGGGGGCCGACGTCGTTGAGGATCGCCGCGGCGATGCGCTGCGGCGCCATGCCGGCGACGGTCATGGTCACCAGCCCGCCCAAGGAAGTGCCGACGAACACCGCCGGGTCGAGCTCAAGCTGGTCGAGCAGCTCGATCACGTCGCCGGCGTAAGTCAGCGGATTGTAGCGTGC
>DATDDW010000358.1:0-3694 GCA_036523615.1 Sphingomicrobium sp. | reverse complement strand
GAGAAGGGCATCCTGCTCCACCGCGGCTATCCGATAGACCAGTTGGCCGAGCGGTCGACCTTCATGGAAGTCGCCTATTTGCTGCTCCACGGCGAGCTGCCCAAGCGCCAGGAGCTCGAGGACTTCACCTATACGATCAGCCGCCACACCATGCTGCACGAGCAGCTGGCGACCTTCTACCGAGGCTTCCGCCGCGACGCGCACCCGATGGCGATCATGTGCGGCGTCGTCGGCGCGCTGTCGGCATTCTATCACGACAGCACCGACATTACGGATCCCGAGCAGCGGATGATCGCCTCGCACCGGCTCATCGCGAAGATGCCGACGATTGCCGCGATGGCGTTCAAATATTCGATCGGCCAGCCGTTCCTCTATCCCGACAACAGCCTCAGCTACACCGGTAATTTCCTGAGGATGACCTTCGGCGTCCCGGCGGAGCCCTATGTCGTCAATCCGGTGATCGAGAAGGCGATGCGGCGGATTTTCATCCTGCACGCCGACCATGAGCAGAATGCGTCGACCTCGACGGTACGGCTGGCCGGGTCGTCGGGCGCCAACCCCTTCGCCTGCATCGCCGCCGGGATCGCCTGCCTGTGGGGCCCGGCCCACGGCGGCGCCAACGAAGCCGCGCTCAACATGCTGCGCGAGATCGGGCGGGTCGAGAACATCCCCAAATATATCGCCCGCGCGAAGGACAAGGACGACCCGTTCCGGCTGATGGGTTTCGGCCACCGCGTCTACAAGAACTTCGACCCGCGGGCGAAGGTAATGAAGGCGACCGCCGACGAGGTGCTGAAGGAGCTCAACATCTCCGACCCCGTGCTCGATGTCGCCAAGGAGCTCGAGCATATCGCGCTCAACGACGAATATTTCATCGAGAAGAAGCTCTACCCCAACGTCGATTTCTATTCGGGCGTGATCCTGAACGCGATCGGCTTCCCCACCGACATGTTCACGGCGCTGTTCGCGCTCGCCCGGACGGTCGGCTGGGTCGCGCAGTGGAATGAGATGATTGCCGACCCCGACCAGAAGATCGGGCGCCCGCGCCAACTCTACGTCGGCGCGCCGCAGCGCGACTACATACCTGTGGAAAAGCGCTAAGCGGAAGGAAGCGTCAGCGTGAAGCGCGCGCTTTCGCCGGGCGCGCTGTCGAGCGTGACGTCGCCACCCATCGACCGCGCCAGGCGGCGCGAGATGGCAAGGCCGAGGCCGGTGCCGCCTTCCTTGGTGTGAGCGCGCTCGAAGCGTTCGAAAATCCGCTGCTGATCGCTGGCCGCGATGCCCGGTCCCTCATCCGTCACGGTGACCGACGCGGTTCCGGGCGTCTGGGCAAAGGTCAGGCGCACCGTCCCACCCGCGGGCGAGTAGCGAATCGCATTGACGATGAGGTTGACGAGGATCTGGATCACCGCGCGCTCCTGGCCGGTGGCGGGAAGCGGCTCGCGACGCTCGACCTCGATGGTCACGTTGCGCTCTTCGGCCGAGGATTCGAGCATAACCATCGCTTCGCCAGCAAGCGCGGCGAGGTCGATCGAGCGATGCCCGGTCGCCGGATCCTCGCTCATCGCCCGCAGCACCGACAGCAAATGGCGCGCGGCCGCGGCGATGTCGTTGCCGTAGCTCGCATAATCGCTGCGCAACGGACCGTCCGAGCGTTCAACGATCCGCTCGGCGTTGGCGATGATCCGGTCGAGGGGCGAGCGCAGCACTTCGTCGAGCGCATGGTCGAACGCCGCGCCCGATGCCGGCGTGCGTGAAGATTCCGGCTCGGCAACGGCGGTGCCGCGGAAGCCGGCGAAGCTGCCGTCGGCGCTGGTCACCACTTCGCCGCCAAGGACCACGGCGCGGGTTTCATCCATGCGGCTGCGCGCCCGCTGCCCGGTGAAACTGCGCCGCGTAGCGAGCGCACTGATCAGCGGCATCTCGCCATTAGCGTCTTCCTCGAGCCGGACGACCCTGGTCAGGGGAACGCCGGCGACGTCTGGAGTCTCGACGCCGAGCATTTCGGCGAGGCCCGGCGAAAGGGAGAGAACCCGCAGCTCCTCATCGGTCACCCATTCCTCGCGGACGCTCGTGCCTTCGGCGTCGCCGGTAGTGAGGATCGAGGCGAGCCGCGGCGCGGAGGGAGGCCGCACGGTCCAGCCTTCGAGACACAAAGCGATCTCGTCGCCTTCGGGAGTGGCCTGGACCCACAGCTCGATGTCGTTGTTTGCCGATGCGGCAAGCGCGGGCCGCGAGACGCGGGTGCGCAGCTTGCGCGCGAGCTGGGCGACGGCCGCGACCTGCGGCAGCGCCAGCGCGCGCCCCAGGCTCGAGCCCGCCTCGCGCTGCAGCGCCTCGAGCTCGGGGTCGGCAGCGACGAGGTTGCCGGCCTTGTCGAGCCGGCCGAGGACGGGCCGCGGTTCGGAGGGGACGCTAGCCATGGTGCCCCCCGAGCAGCCGCAGCGCCTGGCGATAGGCTTGCGCCGTCGACAGCCAGACTCGTGCGGCGCTCACCTGCTCGTCGGTCATACGGTCGAAAACGCTCATCGCCTCGCCCGGATCGTTGAGGCCGAGGAGGTCGCCGAGACTGGCGAGCAGTCCGGCGCAGGGTTGGCGTCCGAGGCCGGTCATGCGCAGCAAAGCGGTCACCCGCTTGGGCTCACCGGATTGCAGCTCGTCCATCGCCAAATCGGCGGGAATGCCGGCGCGCCAGCCCAAGGTGGTGGCGAGGAACGCCGCCTCGCCTTCCTGGGCGGCGGCGAGCATGAGATCGTCGGTCAGCGCGCCGCTTTCGTCGAGCAGCCTGACCAACTCGGCCATCAGCGCTTCGAGGCTGCGCTCGCCTTCGCGGCTGGCGAGCAGGCGCGCGGCCGCCCGGGTGAGCTCGAAGTCGGTTTCGCCCTCGCTCCGCGTGCCCGCCAGGTCGCGGCGAAGGAAGGCGGCGATCGCATAGACCAGCCTCTCGGCTGTCGCGGGGGCAAGATCGTCGAATGAGACCAGGCACTGGCCGAAGCGGTCACGCCGACGGCCCCGGGCGAGAATCAGCGCCATCGCCGCGGCCGAAACCGCGCTGTTCTGATGGCTGACGAGGCCCTGGACCACGCGAGCGTCGCGTCGCCCACTGCGGGCGCGGACCGCGGTCGCGATCCGCTCCTCGTCGGCGCGGCGCAGCAACAGCGCCATAAGCTCGGCATCGTCGAGGAGGCGGCTGCGCGTCAGCGCCTGGGTGAGCCGCGCATTGTCCTCGTCATTCGCCGCTGCCCAGCCGACCGGCAGCGCGGCGCGCATCTCGTCGGCGATGTCACCGACGAGGCAGTGGAGCATCGCCGTCATCAGCGCCCGCTCCTGCTCCGTCAGGCGCCCGGCAGGATCGAGGAAGAAATCGGCGCGCACGGTCGCGAGACGACCGCCGCCCGCGGCGCGCGCAGGCGCGTCCGGGTCGGCTGCCAACGCAGCAATCGGCCACTCTTCCGGCATCATCGAGAGCCGCGTTATCCGATTTGAGTTAACTTCGGGTCAACTCGTTGGGCGGTGACGCACGTGCTGGACGATGAAAAAGGACGCCGCGGCATAGACCAAAACGGCCACCAGATAGGCGTTCCAGGCGCCCGCCAGAGCGAAGGGGATGGCGAGGAAAATCGCGCTTCGGCGGGAAAAGAGCCAAAGCTCGCCACCCGGCACGACCGTAGTCTTTTCGATCCGCGCGGCTTCC
>DATDDW010000357.1:0-2912 GCA_036523615.1 Sphingomicrobium sp. | reverse complement strand
CCAGCGCACACTTACACAGGCTGGCGTCATTTCGGATGATTAAAAAGTCCGGTTCGGATGTTTAGCCGCGTTCCCGTCGCCCGCGGCCAATGCCGAAATAGGCGAGTCCCGCCTCCTCCGCGTCGTCGCGGTCATAGACGTTCCTCAAGTCGACCAGCACCTTGCCGCGCATCACCGCGGCGACCTTTTCGAGGTCGAGCGCGCGGAATTCGTCCCACTCGGTGACGATCACCAGCGCGTCGGCGTCTGCGGCCGCCGCATAGGCGTCGTCGGCAAACTCGATGCCGCTGAGCACCTGCTCCGCCTGGCTCGTCGCCACCGGATCGAAGGCGCTGACGCTCGCGCCGCGCTCGACCAGCCCATTGATCAGCGGGATCGACGGCGCGTCGCGCATGTCGTCGGTGTTGGGCTTGAAGGCGAGGCCAAGCACACCCACACGTTTGCCCGAAATGTCGCCGCCGAGCGCCTCGGCGACGCGCTCGGCCATGTGCGCCTTGCGCTCGTCGTTGACCGCGACCGTGGTCCTGACGATGCGCTGGTCGACGCCGGCGGTGTCGGCCGTCTGCAGCAGCGCCAGCGTGTCCTTGGGAAAGCAGCTGCCGCCATAGCCGGGCCCGGCGTGAAGGAACTTGGCCCCGATGCGGTTGTCGAGGCCGATGCCGCGGGCGACGTCCTGAACGTCGGCATCGACGGCTTCGCACAGGTCGGCGATCTCGTTGATGAAGCTGATCTTGACCGCGAGGAACGCGTTCGCGGCATATTTGGTCAGCTCGGCGGTCCTCCGCGCGGTGATCAGGATCGGCGCTCGGTTCAGGAACAGCGGCCGGTAAATTTCCTTGAGCACCTCCTCGGCGCGGCTGTCCTCGGCGCCGACCACGATCCGATCGGGGTGCTTGAAGTCGGCAATCGCCGCGCCTTCGCGCAGGAACTCGGGGTTCGAGGCGACCGACACCTCGGCAACGCCTTCCTCACGCAGGATCTCCTCGATCCGGTCACCGGTCCCAACCGGAACAGTCGACTTGGTGACCACGACCGTTCCGGGGCGGATCACCTTGGCCAGCTCGCGCACCGCTTCGAACACATAAGTAAGGTCGGCGTGGCCGTCGCCGCGCCGCGCCGGCGTACCGACGGCGATGAACACGGCTTCGGCATTCTCCACGCCCGCGGCGAGCTCGGTGGTGAAGGTCAGCCGCCCGCGCTCGGCATTGGCCTTGACCAGCGCTTCGAGCCCCGGCTCCCAGATGGGCATCCGGCCGGCATTGAGGCCTTCGATCTTCGCCGCATCCTTGTCGATGCAGCACACGCGGTGACCGAAGTCGGCGAAGCAGGCGCCGGACACGAGCCCGACATAGCCGGTGCCGATCATCGCGATGCGCATGCTTGCTCCTTGGAAAAGCGGGGACGGCGGCTCTTAGCGAGGCCATGCCGCGCGGCCAAGCACCCGCCTATTGTGCGCTATTCTCGTCGGCCGGCACATTCGCGTCGGCCTCGTGCGTCTCCGGAGCATTAGTGTCGACGCCGTTGGCGTCCGCAGCCGTGTCGGTGGCGTTCGTAGCGACCACCTCAGCCGTGTTAGCCACGTCAGGCGATTGCGTCGGCTCCTCGTCGTCCCAGATCAACGCCAAGCCGGTAATCGCAATCGCGACGCCGAACAGCGCCAGCAGGCCCTGCCTCAACCGCGACGGCACCGAGCCCACCTCGATGTCGCGGACTTTCAAGCCGCCGCCAACGATCGCCGCGAACAGCGCGACCACGCCGATCACCAGGAGTGCAGCCCCGGCCGACTTTTCCATCATGTCCCCCGCGCTTGCCGCAACTGGTTATACGGGGTCTCGATTCTCGGGCAAAATCCCTATATTGGCGCGGCCCTTCCGATGAACATCACGACACTCCCTAAGCCCCCGCGCGTCGGGCTGGTCTCGCTCGGCTGTCCCAAGGCCCTGGTCGACAGCGAGCGGATCATGACCAAGCTGCGCGCCGAAGGCTACGACATGTCGCCTGACTATGCGGGCGCCGACGTGGTGCTGGTCAACACCTGCGGCTTCCTCGATTCGGCCAAGGAAGAGAGCCTCGAAGCGATCGGCGAAGCGATCGCCGAGAACGGCCGTGTCGTCGTCACCGGGTGCATGGGCAACGAAGCCGAGGTGATCCGCAACCGCTTCCCCGATGTTCTCGCGGTCACGGGCCCGCAGCAGTACGAGGAAGTGGTCGCAGCGGTGCACGACGCAGCGCCGCCAGTGCCTTCACCCTTCATCGACCTGGTACCCGAGGCCGGGCTCAAGCTCACGCCGCGGCACTACAGCTATTTGAAGATCTCCGAAGGCTGCAACCACCGCTGCGCCTTCTGCATCATCCCGCACCTGCGCGGCGACCTCGTCAGCCGCCGCCCCGATGCAGTGCTGCGCGAAGCCGAGAAGCTCGTCGCCGCCGGGACCAAGGAGCTGCTGGTCATCAGCCAGGACACCTCGGCCTACGGCGTCGACCTCCGCCACAAGGCCTGGCCGTGGAAAGGCGGCGAGGTTCGCGCGCACATGACAGACCTCGCCGCGGCGATGGGCGAATTGGGTGCGTGGGTGCGCCTCCACTACGTCTATCCCTATCCGCACGTCGACAATGTCATTCCGCTGATGGCCGCCGGGAAGATCCTCCCTTACCTCGACATCCCGTTCCAGCATGCGTCGCCCGCGGTCCTGCGCCGGATGCGGCGCCCGGCGAACGACGCCAAGGTACTGCAGCGCATCGCCTCGTGGCGCGAGCAGGTGCCGGACCTCGCGATCCGCTCGAGCTTCGTCGTCGGCTTCCCCGGCGAGACGGACGAGGACTTCGCTTATCTGCTCGCCTGGCTTGAGGAAGCGCGGCTCGACCGCGTCGGCGCGTTCAAGTTCGAGGCGGTCGAGGGCGCGCCCGCGACG
>DATDDW010000356.1:0-4019 GCA_036523615.1 Sphingomicrobium sp. | reverse complement strand
CGGCGAGTCGCCGCGCGCGTTCTCGTTCAGCGCCTCAACTTCGGGATCAGCTGCTTGAAGCGTTCGATCGTGCAGCTTCCGCCCATGCGCGAGTGAACCGCGTCGCGGCCGGCGCACAGCAGGTCGTCCTGCGGCTGAAGGTAGAAGCCGCCGTAGAAGTCGAGGCCCGGGCAATCGCCGTCGAACTGAGCCCGCATCCGTCCGCGGTTGACCAGCACGAAATCGACTTGCTCGGGATCGGTGAGAAGGGCGCCGCGGATCGCGGCGATCGGCAGGCACTTGGGGCCCTTGTGCTCGGTCCACTCGAGCTCACGCAGCAACGTCCGCGGCTGCACCGGAACGCGCAGGATCACCTCGTTCTGGATGACCAGCCGGGTCACTGACTGCTCGACCGCGCCGGGCTGCGCGGCGAACAGGCCGAGCAGCAGCGGCACGAAACTGAGGATTGTCCCCGCACTCATCTTGACCCCGATCTCAGGGCGCCTTCGCAGCGACGGCTTGAATGACGAATGAATTGGGCTTGGCCCCGCGGGGACCGTGCCGCGGCGCTCTCCGTCTTGCCTTAATTGGCCGAGCCCAATAGAGGGCGCGTCACTGTATTTCCCGGCGGGCCTGCGCGAGCGCGAGGCCGTAAGGCCGGTCCCCAGGAGACGATCAGGATGGCGACAGCCGCCCCGAATCAGAGCTTGCCTCTATTTTACAATGCCGCCGAGCCGCTCAATGTCGGGCAGCACGGCAAGATGAAGGTGCGCACCGTGCTGCGCATGCCGCAGGTCGGGGCGACGCATGCGATCCCCCTTACCGTCGACGAATTCCCGCTAGTTCAGCGCCATTATCCGATCGTCTTTTCGATTGGTGACAATCCGATCCCGATCGCGCTGATGGGCCTCAACGAGGGCGTCAATGTCTTCCTCGACAAGGACGGCCGGCCCCTCGACACGCACCTCTACATTCCCGCCTACGTTCGCCGCTATCCATTCCTTCTCGCACGGCTGCGCCCCGACAGCGACGAGCTTTCGCTGTGCTTCGATCCGTCGGCGAACGCGGTCGGCGATTTCAACGAGGGTGAGCCTTTGTTCGACGGCGAGGAGCCGAGCGAAGCGACCAAGGCCATCCTGCAGTTCTGCGAGCAGTTCGAGGCTGCGGGACAGCGCACCGCCGCCTTCATGGAGGAGCTCACCAAGGCCGACCTGCTGATGGACGGCGAGGTGGCGATTCAGCCGGAAGGCTTCCAGCAGCCGTTCGTCTATCGCGGCTTCCGCATCGTCGACGAGGAGAAGCTGAGGAACGCACGCGGCGACGAGCTGCGCAAGATGAACCAGAACGGCATGCTGCCGCTCATCTATGCGCACCTCTTTTCGCTGAGCCAGATGCGCGACGTTTTCGGCCGCCAGATGCAGCAGGGAAAAGCGCCGACGCAGGTTCCGCAGCCGGCCCCCGCCGACGCCTGAGGCGAGCTACTCGGCGGCGGTCGCGAACGGCTGGCCGAGGAGCATCTCCCCGAGTCTCACCGCCAGCGTTTCGAGGAATCCGGCAACTCGGTCGAACTCGGCGCCCGCTTCGCGCAGCGCGGGGTCGAGGTAGCACTGTCGGTCGATCTCCACCTGGAGGGCATGGACTCCGTCGGCCGGCCGGCCGTGCCGCTCGATCACGTGCCCGCCGGCGAAGGGGTCGTTGAGCCCCGCCTCGAAACCGCAGCCCCGGGCGATGGCGACCGCCTCACTGCTGACCCAGCTGTCGGCGCTGCATCCGCGCCGGTCGCCGAAGATGATCGGCGCGATTCCTGCAGGTGGCGGCGGCATCGAATGACAATCGAGCAGCAGCGCGCCGCCGAACCGGTCGACCAGGAGCGACAGCTGCTGCTCGACCGCCTCGTGGTAGGGTCGATGCGCGTCGTCGAGCCGGTCGCTCAGCTGCTGCGGGCTGATCGGGCGCCGCCACAGATGGCCATGCTGCTGGGTCCGGCCGGGAACGATGCCGAGACCCCCGCGGGCTCGGGCCGTGACTCGGCCGCGGCGCGGAACTTCGACCACGGAGGGGTCGATCTCGTCCTCGGCGCGGTTGCAATCGATCGCCGCTCGCGGCGTACGGGCGATGACTGCGCCGCAGCCCCTGTTGAGCGCGCGCCAGATCAGCCGGTCGACCAGCGGGTCCTCGAGGGTAGCGAGCGCCGCCCGCCCGCCAAAGGCGCTGTCGATCAGCCAGTCGGGGTAATCGCGGCCCGAATGAGGGACCGAAAGCAGGACCGGGAGGGGGCCTCGCGGTTCGTGGATGATGGGGGGGGAAAGCGGCGTCACGGTTAAATTTCGTGCCAGTTTAGGACTCGCGTTGAGGCGCTGCAACGCACGACAGCGTTATTCGCTTCTGGCAAAACAAATTTGTTCAGAGCATAGAAGATACATGGCGAGAATCCTTCTGGCCGAAGACGACACGTCGATGCGCGAGTACCTCCAGCGCGCACTGCAGCGCGTTGGCTATGAGGTCGAGGCCGTCGGCTGCGGGACCGAAGCGATGCCGCTGCTCGAGACCGAGCATTTCGACCTGCTGCTGACCGACATCGTCATGCCTGAGATGGATGGGATCGAGCTGGCGCAGAAGGCGAGCGCCATCGATCCGGCGATCCGCGTGATGTTCATCACCGGCTTTGCCGCCGTCGCTCTCCAGGGCGGACGCACCGCGCCAGAGGCCAAGCTCCTGTCCAAGCCGTTCCACCTCAAGGACCTGGTGATGGAAGTCGACCGGATGTTCCAGACCGAGGACCAGCACGGCCGTTTGTAAGGCGATTGAACGGCTTGCGCGGCCGGTGACTGCCCCCTAAATGCCGCTCCTCCCGCCTTTTCTTGGCTGGCCGGTGGGCGTGTAGCTCAGTGGTAGAGCACTGTGTTGACATCGCAGGGGTCGCAAGTTCAATCCTTGCCACGCCCACCATTTTCCTCACCAGAACAACGGTTTAGGCGGCCAGCCCAGGCCAGTGGCCCACGCTTCGGTTCCGCGCGGGCGGCAAATGGCCTAAATTCACGCGAAAGCGAGCGCAGCGGACATTGAACCATTGCCGGCGCTGCGAGCACCCAATGCCGTGGGGAGAGTGTGGAATTGAGCCTGCAAGGGACGGTTACCCGGCTCCGGACCAACGCCCCGCGAAGCGGCAGCTTCGAGGAAAGCGAGCTGTTCGAGCGCGTGCTCGAGCGCGACATGGATGCGTTCGAGCAATTGTACCGGATCTATCATCCGCGGCTCGCCCGGTTCCTCTCCAACATTCTGCGCCGCCCGCAACTGGTGGAAGAGGTTCTGAACGACACGATGATGGTGGTCTGGCAAACGGCTGGAAGCTTCCGGGGGACAAGCAAATTGTCGACCTGGGTGTTCGCCATTGCCTACCGCAAGGCCCTCAAGGCTAAGGCGCGCTGGCCGGAGCCCGTGGACGCGGAGCAGCACGACGAGCGCGTCAGCCTCGAGCCCAATCCCGAGCAGCAGCTTCGCCACCGCAAGCTCCACGACGCGCTGGTCGACGCAATGAAGCAGCTTTCGCCCGAGCACCGGGCGGTGGTCGACCTCACCTACTTCCATGGCCTCGGCTACCGCGAGATCGCTGAGATCGTGAGCTGCCCGGTCGACACTGTGAAGACCCGCATGTTCCATGCTCGGCGGCGGCTGCAGCGTATCCTCGCCGGCACCGCCGAGGATTGGCTTTAGGAAGCCCGCTTATGCCTGACCCAATCCGCACCGACGATCAGCCTCACGACGAGGCCGAAGCGCTGCTTCCCTGGTATGCGACCGGGCAGCTCGATCCCGCCGAACGGGCGACGGTCGAACGGCACCTTTCATCCTGCGGCCGCTGCCAGCGGCAGCTCGCCGACGAGCATCGGCTAATCGACGAGTTTCAGAAGCTGGCGCCCGAGGTGGACAGCGGCTGGAGCAAGCTTCGCGCGCGGATCGAGCCGCGTCCCGCATGGCGGCCGGCGCGCGCACTTGCCGACGGGTGGAGAATCGCCAGGCGGCCGGGCGTGGCAATGCTCGCC
>DATDDW010000355.1:0-7431 GCA_036523615.1 Sphingomicrobium sp. | reverse complement strand
CGTCAACAACGAGGGGCGCGTCACCAGCGTGTTGTGGGACAGCGCCGCGTTCAACGCCGGCCTGACCATCGGCTCGCAGGTGGTCGCGGTGAACGGCCGCAACTTCTCGGGTGACGCGATCAAGCAGGCGATCAAGGACGCGGCGAACGGCGGCGCTTCGCCGCAGCTGCTGATCCACGACGGCGACGTGTACAAGACGGTCGCTCTCGATTGGCACGGCGGGCTGCGCTATCCGCGGCTGGAGAAGGTCGGCAAAGGACCAGGGTCGCTCGACGCTTTGCTCGCGCCGCGCTGAGGCGAGAAAGAAGGGGGCAGTTATGCGTAAGGCACTAATCGCGGCGATGGCGATGACCGGTTCCGCGGCATTGGCCGCGCCTCCCGCGGCGGGCCCGGCCGAACAGAATACGCGCACGGCGCTCGAGCGGATCGCGCGGATCGACCCACGCGTGCATTCGGTGATCGCCGTCGACCCGACCGCGATCGACCAGGCGCGGCGCGTCGACGCCTCGGCGGTGCGCGGGCCGCTCGCCGGCGAGCCGGTGCTGATCAAGGACAATATCGAATCGGCGGGGCCGCTGCCGACGACCGCCGGAAGCCTCGCCTTGGCCAGCAACGTCACCAACCGCGATGCGCCGCTCGTCGCGCGGCTGCGCGCCGCGGGCGCGGTGATCGTCGGCAAGACCAATCTTAGCGAATGGGCGAACATCCGTTCGACGAGCTCGATCTCGGGCTGGAGCGCGGTCGGCGGCCAGACGCGCAACCCCTGGGCGCTCGACCGCAACCCGTGCGGCAGCTCGAGCGGCAGCGGCGCCGCCGTTGCTGCCGGTCTCGTCCGCCTGGCGATCGGCACCGAGACCGACGGCTCGGTCACCTGCCCTGCCTCGATCAACGGCATCGTTGGATTGAAGCCGACGGTCGGGCTGGTCAGCCGCACGCACATCGTGCCGATCAGCCACAGCCAGGACACGGCGGGGCCGATGACCGCGAGCGTTCTCGAGGCGGCCGAGCTGTTGAGCGTCATCGCCGGCAGCGATCCCGCCGACCCCGCGACCCGCGAGGCCGACGCGCACAAGCGCGACTATGCCGCGGGCCTCGACGCCAACAGCCTCAAGGGCAAGCGGATCGGCGTGATGCGCTTTGCTTCGGGGTTCGGCACCGACACCGCGTTCGAGACCGCGCTTGCGCTGTTGCGCGAGCGCGGCGCGACGCTCGTCGACATCAAGAAGTTCGACGACAAGACGATCGGCAGGAACGAGAACGTGGTCCTCCACGTCGAGCTCAAGGCCGACATGGCCAAGTACCTGAAGGGCAGCCCGGCGCCGATCGCCGTGCGCAGCCTCGCCGACCTGATCGCCTTCGACCGGGCGCATGCCCAGCAGGAAATGGCCCTGTTCGGCCAGGAATATTTCGAGCAGGCGGAGAAGAGCAAAGGCCTGAACGATCCCGCCTACAAGAAGGCGCGGCAGGCGAGCTTCATGGCCGCGGGCCCGAACGGCATCGACCGGATGCTCAAGCAATATCATGTCGTGGCGCTGGTCGGCCCGACCATGCCGCCGGCGTGGAAGATCGACGCGGCCAACGGCGACCAGATCGCCGGCGGCGGGGCCGGCGGCCTGGCCGCAGTGGCGGGCTACCCGCACCTCACGGTGCCGATGGGCCTGGTGAAAGGGTTGCCGGTAGGGTTGAGCTTCATCGGGCCGAAATGGTCGGAAGCCCTGCTGCTCAACCTCGGCTATGCCTATGAGCAGGCGCGCGGGCCCTTCCCGGCGCCGAAGTTCTACCGCTCGATCGAAGAGGACAATCCGCAGATCGCCCCGTACCTGCTGCCCGCGCCGCACTGACCCGCAGCGACTCGCGCGACGCGAGGAATTGTCGTAATAGGTGATCGGGGCAACTGATGACGGCAACTTCGTCGCACAAGCGCAGGTACTGGATCGTCGGCGGAGCGTCTCTGGCGCTTGCCGGGGCCGCTCTCGGCCTGGCGCGATTCTATCCTGCGCTGGGGCCAATCGAGGGAAGCATCGCGCCGCAGTTCTACGTCGATACGCTGCCGAACGCGCAGATCCCCGCACACGGGCGCTACGTGCTGGTCGATGCCGCTTCGGCGCGGCTGTACATGATCGAGGACGGGCGGGTTAAAGACTCGATGAAGGTGATCGTCGGCAAGCCGGAAACGCCGACGCCCGCGCTCAGGGACGCCATCTATTACGAGACCTTGAACCCTTATTGGCACGTGACGCCGGACCTAGCGCGCACCCTTATCGCGCCCAACGTGCTCAAGCTCGGGCCCAATTATCTCACCCAGCACGGCTATGAGGTCGTCACGGCCTTCGGCAACGACGCCGAGGTGATTCCAGCCGACAAGGTCGACTGGAAAGCGGTCGCCGCGGGCACCAGCCAAATCTACGTCCGCGAGCTGCCCGGGCCGTGGAACAGCCTGGGGCACTACAAGTTCGACCTGCCCCACGGCGACGGCATCTATCTGCACGACACGCCAAAGAAGGAGCTGTTCGCCCAGGACGTGCGCACCCTCAGCCACGGCTGCGTGCGGCTCGAGGACGCCGAGCGGCTGGCGCGGTGGCTGCTGGGCAAGGATCCGCCGCCCGCGTCGACGCCCGAGGCCAACATCCCGCTGCCGCAACCGGTGCCGATCACGATCAGCTACCTCGACGCGCGCAGCCAGATGCAGCTCGCATCGCTGCAATAAAGCGTTAGCTGGTCAGCGCTGGGCCGCGATCCACTGGTCCACGCGGCGCTCGAGCACCGGCAGGGGCTGCGAGCCGTCGCTGATGATGAGGTCGTCGAACGCCTTGACGTCGAACTTCGCGCCGAGCGCGGCTTCGGCCTTGTGGCGCAGCTCCATGATCTTGAGCATGCCGATCTTGTACCCCGTCGCCTGGCCCGGAAGCGTGATGTAGCGCCGCACCTCGGAACGCGCCTGGTCGGGTGAAAGCCGGCCGGTGTTGATCATGTAATCGACCGCCTGATCCTCGGTCCAACCCATGGCGTGAATGCCGGTGTCGACGACCAGCCGAGCCGCGCGGAAATGCTCCTGGTCGAGGTGCATGAAGTCGTCGGCGATGTCGGCGTAGGCGCCCATCTCCTTGCACAATTGCTCGGCGTAGAGCGCCCAGCCCTCGTTGAACGACACATAGCCGCCGCCCTTGCGGAACTGCGGCGTGCCTTTCTGGCGGACCTGGATGTCGCCGGCCATCACGTGGCCGGGAATGCCCTCGTGGCACATGAGGTCGGGGAGCAGCGCCGGGTCCTGCGTTTTGCCGAGGAGGTGAAGGTAAACGCGGCCCGGGCGAACACCGTCGGGGCTCGGCGGAGCGGCATGCGCGGCCCCGCCGGCGACTTCGCTGAACGAGGGCTCGCGGATCACCTCGGCGCGATATTCGGGCAGCTTGGTGAAGCGCTTCGGAAGCAGCGAACGGTTGTGAGCGACGATGTCGTTGGCGCGCTTCAGATGCGCGGTGCGCAGCTCGTCGGTCCACGGCTGCGGCGGGAAGCGCCTGGCGCGGTCGGCGTAGAAGGCGTTGCGGTCGGCAAACCCCGCCTGCCGCGCCAGCGCATCTTGCTCGCCCTCGATCCGCTTGAGCTCGTCGAGGCCGATCTGGTGGATCTGCTGCGCGGTCAGATCGAGCGTCGTGTTTAGCTTGAGCGCGGCGGCGTAATAATCGGCGCCGCGGGGGAGCGAGATGGCGCCGACGCGCCCGCTCGGCGCACTTGGCAGCTCGCTCGTCGCCCAGGCGATCACGCGCTGGTACGCGGGCTTCATCGCCAGCAGCGAGGCGCGCGTATCGGCGAGGAGCTTGTCGCCCTCGGCCTTGCTGACCTTCCCGCCGGCAACGAGCTTGCCGACCTTGCTTGTCGCGTCGGCGAGCAGCGGCGAAGCCGGGCCGCTGTCGAACGGCGCGCCGCTGATGATCTTGCGGCTGCCATCGATGATCCGCTCGATCTCGAACCTGGGTGCGCGGATGCCCCGCGCGTCCGACAGCTTGCTTTCGGCAATCGCGGTGTCGAGCACATGGGGAATGGCGCGCAGCCGGGCGTTGTAGGCGCGCATGTCGCGCGCGTCCTGCACCGTGTGCGTGTTGATCATGAAGTCGGGCAGCTGGGAGTGCGCTGAGTAGAGGAAGGAATAGAACGGCGGCGCGTAGCGGCGGTACTTGTACTGCAGCTCCATCCGCTGAAGCTCGGTTTCCCAGATGTCGTAGTTGGTCTGCCCCTTGGGCGAGAGCTTGGCGCGGTCGAACCGCGCCCTCATCCGCGCGACGCTGGCGCGGCGCGCCTGGAGCCGCTGCAGCTGCGCGGCGCCGCTGATGTCGTCGAGCCGGTCCTCGCCCACCTTGATCCCGAGCCGCGTCGCCAGCTGAGGCCGGAGCTTCAGGTCCTGCGCGAATTCCTTGTCGAGGAATGCGGTGAGGCGGGCATCTTCGGCATTGGCGGTCGCTGCCACTGGCGCCGCAGCCACGGCGAGGGTCTGCGGCACTGCGACGCTGAGGACCATGATCAGTAAGCAACGGAATTTGCGCACGATTTTCCTCCGCTGAGTCGGCGGGCTCCGTATCAGGAGCCCCGCTCCCCGCCAACCTCAGGACGTCAGGCGAAGCGCGGCAATCGCGCCGACGATCGCGAGGATCAGGAGCAGCCTGACCGTGCCGGCCGGTTCCTGGAACCAGAGGATGCCGACGACCACCGTGCCGACCGCGCCGATGCCGCCCCATACGGCATAAGCGGTGCCCATCGGGATCGAGCGCGAGGCGACTTCGAGCAGGCCCATGCTGACCGCGACCGAGGCAAGGAAGGCGAGCGTCCACGGCACATTGCGAAAGCCGTCGACGAAACGCAGCGAGGTGGTGAAGCCGACTTCGAAAAACCCGCCGACGATCAGCCACAGCCAAGGCACGATGGAATTCCTTCACTAAGCGCCGCTCAACGGCGATAAGCGGGCCATGGCGAAACCGCGGACCATCGGCAACATGATCGCGCCGTGGCGGTTCCTCGTCTTCCTAGCCGTGCTGGTCGCCGGGGCCTTCCCCGCCAGCCATTGGCTCGGCAGCTGGCCGCTCGGGATCATCGCCGCCTTCGACCTCGCCGCCGCCATGTTCCTGCTGCTGTGCATCACGCTGCTGAGGATCAGCGACCCCGCCGAAATCGAGCGACTGGCGCAGGAGAATGACGCGAACAGGACATTGCTTCTGGCGCTGACGCTCATCGTCATCGCCGTGCTGCTGATCGCCGTCGCGGCGGAGACGGTCGGGCGTCACCCGGAGCCGCAAACGAAGGTGCTGATCATCGCAACGCTGATCATCGCCTGGCTGTTCAGCAACACCGCCTTCGCGCTGCATTACGCGCACATGGGTTATGTCTCGCCCGAGATGGGCTGCAGCGGCTTTCGCTTCCCCGGCACACAGTCACCGGTCTATTCGGACTTCGTCTATTTCGCCTTCACCTGCGGCATGGCTTTCGCCACGTCGGACGTCGAAGTGACCGACCGGCGCATCCGCAAGGTCGTCACCTGCCACTGCCTCGCCGCCTTCGCGTTCAGCATCGGCGTGCTCGCCTTCACCGTGAACTTGCTTGCCTCGGGCAGCTAAGCGGCGAGGTCGATCTCCGGCGGCTCGGCCTTGCGCCGCGCAGCGATGAGGCAGCCGCCGACGATCAGTGCGGCGCCGGCCAGCGTGTAGAGCGATACGCGCTCGCGGAAGACGAGCCAGCCGAGCGCCGAAGCCCAGAGGAAGGCGCTATATTCGCTGACCGCGAGGTAGCTCGCTTCGCCGCGCGCATAGGCCCAGGCGAAGAGCAGCCCGCCGGCAGTCGACATCAGCGAGGCGACGATGATCCAGCCGGCATAGCCGTGCGGCGCCGCCGGGGCGCCGACCAGCGGGATGACGGCCAGCCAGAGCAGCAAAACGGTGAGCGACTGGAAGAAATTGATCTCGAGCGGCCTGGCGGCGAGCGCCTGGCGGCGCATCAGCACGATATTGACCGCGTAGCACAGGGCCGAGCCGACGATCGCAACGCTGCCGACCAGCACCTTGGGGCCGAGCTGGGCGCCGGCCTGGCCAAGCACAATCACCAGCACCCCGGCAAAGGCCAGCACCGCGCCGAGGATCGACCGCGAGCCGACGGTTTCATTCAAGAACATACTGGCGAGCAGCATCGCGATCAGCGGCGCGATGAAGGTTAGGGCGATGCCCTGCGCCAGCGGCACCCGGCCGATGCCCCAAAAGAAGAGTCCCGCCATCACCGTCACAGTGACCGAGCGGGCAATGTGGATTCGAAGCGTGGGGACGGTCGGCCATGGCTGGCGGCGCGGAAGATAGAGGACTGCGGAGAGCAGGAAATTGGCGAGCGAGCGCCAGATGCTGACGGCGAAGATGCCGAGTGCGATCACCAGGCTCTTCATCAGCGCGTCCATCACCGACAGCACGCCGACCGCGGCAAGCGCGCCGGCGAAGGCTTTGACGGGATGCTGGGCCACGCGGTTCACATGACCGCGCTTAGCTTGCGTTGACCGTGCTCGCCTATCCCCCGGACAGGCGCTGCGCGGTCAGTTGCCGACGTCGATGCTTACGGCTGGCGCTGCGGGCGAGGAGTCGATCAAGAGCGGCGGATCAGAGGGTGCGAGCGCTCCGGCGAACGCCCCGCTCATGACCAGGATCAGCAACAGCTTGATCATGGCGCGGTGATGCGCCCGGAAGAGTCAACAAAGTCTAAACCTTATTCGGCGGCGTCGAGGGTAATTGGCGCCGTTTCGGCGGATTCGATCTCCGCCGCCTTGGCTTCGACCAGCCTGACGATGTGGTCGATCATCTCGGCGTCCTTCACGTGGTGGTCGGTGACGCCCGAGAGATAGACCATGTGCGTGCCGTTGCCGCCGCCGGTGATGCCGATGTCGGTCTCGCGCGCTTCGCCCGGGCCGTTGACGACGCAGCCGAGGACGGAGAGGCTCATCGGGGTCTTGATGTGCTGGAGCCGGGCTTCGAGCGCTTCGACGGTGCGGATCACGTCGAAACCCTGGCGGGCGCAGCTAGGGCAGGAAACGACGCGCACGCCGCGGCTGCGGATGCCCAGCCCCTTCAAAATCTCATAGCCCACGCGGACTTCCTCCTCGGGCTCGGCGGACAGCGAAACGCGGATCGTATCGCCGATCCCGGCCCAGAGCAGCGAGCCGATGCCGATCGAGGACTTCACCGTTCCGCCGATCAGGCCGCCGGCTTCGGTAATGCCAAGGTGCAGCGGACAATCGACCTCAGAAGCGAGCTGCTGATAGGCGGCGACTGCGAGGAACACGTCGCTGGCTTTGACCGCGACCTTGTATTCGCGGAAGCCGTGGTCCTCGAGGATGCGGATATGGTCGAGCGCGCTTTCGACCAGCGCCTCGGGGCAAGGCTCGCCATATTTTTCGAGCAGGTCCTTTTC
>DATDDW010000354.1:0-3946 GCA_036523615.1 Sphingomicrobium sp. | reverse complement strand
GAGGACGTGCGTCCAATAGTTCTGGCTTGAGGCGATGCGGGTCGAGAGGATGAGTCCCGCCCCCACGATGACGGGCCCCACGGTGAGCGGAATTCGCGGTCCAAGCCGCACGGCGAGCTTGCCCATCAGCGGCGAACCCAGACCCAGCAGGATCGACAGCGGAAGCAGGGACAGCCCGGCTTCGACCGGCGAATAATGGCTGACCTCGATCAGCACGTAGGGGATCAGCAGCAGCGAACCGCCGAACGCGCCGTACAGCAGGAAGGTCATCGCATTGAGCGCGGAGAAGCAGCGGTTATCGGCGAACAGCGCGACGGGGATCATCGCCTTGCTCCCGAGACGGTGCTCGTAGACGACGAACCCAAGCAACAGGATCGCGCCAAGGCCGAGCGTCGCCGCGGCCATCGCCGTCAGCACAAAGGCTTGCGACCAGAGCGTCAACCCGTAGGTCGCGGCGCCGAGCCCGACCGTCGCGAGCGCTGCGCCGCCGAGGTCGAGCCCCGCTCTTCCGGGCTCCCGCACTTCTCGAACCCGCGTCAGCGCAATGACGATCGCGGCGGCGGCGAACGGCAGGTTGATGAAGAAAATACTCGGCCAGCCGGCATGGTCGACGAGCCAGCCGCCGAGCGGGGGGGCGATGGCGGCGGCGATCGCTCCCGCCGCAGCCCAGATGCCGATCGCGCGCCCGCGAGCCTCGCCTTCATACGCTCCGTTGAGCAAGGCGAGACTGTTCGGCAGCAGCAGGCCGGCGCCCGTTCCCTGGAGCGCGCGTCCGACGAGCAACGGCTCAAGCGAGCCGCTAAGCGCGCAGACGAGCGAGCCGACGCCGAACAGCGCCGTCCCGATCACTAGCCAGCGGCGGCGCCCCTGATGGTCACCGAGTGAACCGCCGGCCAGGATCAATGCGGCGAGCGGCAATGTGTAGATGTTGACCACCCACTGGACTTCGGCCGCATTCGCTCCGGTGCCCGCACGGATCGCCGGCAGCGCGACGTTGAGGATCGAACCGTCGATGAAGGCCAGCGACGAGGCGGCGACGGACATGACGAGCGTCCACGCCGGGTGATGGCCGGTGGCGCGCCTCCTCGTCGAATCGCGCGGGCTCAATCAACCCGCTGCGCGAGCGCGGCTTCGACCATCTTCGTCCAGGTCTCCGGATCGCCCGCGTCCGCCATGGCTTCGTCGGGCTCGCGCATCGTGTGCAGCACGGCGAGCGCCTGGTTTACATGCTCGTGCCAGACGAGATCGACCTTGTCGCCGGCCGACGGATCGCTGCCCTCGGCGTTGCTGCTGTGCGCGGCGCCGGCGAGCACCCGGGCAATGCGTTCGACCAGCGGGCGGTTGGATTCGGACATCGCTACTTTCCTCCGTCCCCGCTCAACCCGCCGCGCCGTCTTCGGTTTCGATGGGCGCCATTCCGGCGATTTTGCGCGCGGCGTGAACCAGCTCGACGGGGAGCATGGCAACGATCGTGGTATTATGCTCGACGCCGATTTCGCTCAGCGTCTGCAGGCGCCGCAGCTCGAGCGCGGCCGGCACGGTGCCGATCGTCTGCGCCGCTTGTGAGAGCTTGGTCGCCGCTTCCTGCTCGCCCTCGGCGCGGATAATCCGCGCGCGTTTCTCGCGGATCGCTTCGGCTTCCTTGGCGATCGCGCGCTGCATCTGCTCGGGGATGTCGACGTCCTTGATCTCGACCGAATCGATCTCGACGCCCCACTTCAGCGACGCCTCGCGCAGTAGTTGCTGGAGGCGGGTGTTAATCGAGGCGCGGTCCTTCAGCATGTGATCGAGATCGCTCTGTCCGATCGCGTCGCGCAGTGCCGTCTCGGCCGCCTGGACCGTCGCCGCCATCCAGTTCTCGACGGAGTTGACGACCTGGATCGGCGATTCGGCGCGGAACCAGAGCACGGCGTTGACGCGGACGGCGACGCCGTCGCGGGTGATCGTCTCCTGCGTTTCGAGCTGATAGGTAATGATCCGCTGGTCGACTTTCACCACGCGGTCGACGAACGGGATGAGCCAGTACCAGCCCGGCCCCTTCATGTCGCCGAGGCGGCCGAGGCGGAACAGCACCGCGCGCTGATACTCGCGGTTGATGCCGAAGCTCTTGAGCGCGGTCACCAGCAGCAGCAAGAGCAGGACGGCGAGGACGATGAGCGCGGACGAAATGATCATCGGTTGAGCTCCAAAAGGTCGAGGGAGCTTATAGCACCTCGAACAGCCCGGCGGCGCCCATTCCGCCGCCGACGCACATCGTGACGACGACATGCTTCGCCCCGCGCCGCTTGCCCTCGATCAATGCATGGCCGACGAGCCGCGCGCCGCTCATCCCGTACGGATGGCCGATGGCGATCGCGCCGCCGTCGACGTTCAAGAGCTCGTCGGGAATGCCGAGCTTGTCGCGGCAGTAGAGGACCTGCACGGCGAACGCCTCGTTCAATTCCCACAGGCCGATGTCGTCCATGTTGAGGCCGAAGCGCTCCAAGAGCTTGGGCACGGCGAACACCGGGCCGATGCCCATTTCCTCGGGCGCGGTGCCGGCGACCGCCATTCCGACATAGCGGCCGAGCGGCTCGAGCCCGCGCTTCTCGGCTTGGCTGGCTTCCATCACCACGCAGGCCGATGCGCCGTCCGAGAGCTGGCTCGCGTTGCCGGCGGTGATCACGTTGCCTGGCCCGCGCACCGGCTCGAGCTTGGCGAGGCCTTCGAGTGTCGTGTCCGGCCGGTTGCCCTCGTCCTTGTCGAGCGTCACCTCGCGCATCGAGACTTCGCCCGTCTCCTTGTTCTTGACCGCCATGGTGGCGGTGACCGGGATGATCTCGTCGTCGAACTTGCCGCTGCGCTGCGCCTCGGCCGTGCGCTGCTGCGAGCGCAGCGCATATTCGTCGCAGCGCTCGCGGCTGATCTCATAGCGCTTGCCGACCACCTCGGCGGTGTCGATCATCGGCATGTAGACGCCGTTGTGCATGCTGAGCAGTTCGGGGTCGGGCCCCAGGCGCATTTCGCCCGTCTGGACCAGGCTGATGCTCTCGACGCCGCCGGCAACGACGACATCCATGCGGTCGACGATGACCTGCTTGGCGGCGGTCGCGATGGCCATCAGGCCGGACGCGCACTGGCGGTCGATCGACATGCCCGCGACAGTCACCGGAAGACCCGCGCGAAGGGCGGCGGTGCGCCCGATGGTGGTCTGCACGCCCTGCTGAAGCGCGGCGCCCATGATGACGTCGTCGACCTCGGCCGGATCGACCTTGGCCCGCTCGACCGCGGCGCGGATCGGGTGCGCGGCGAGGGTAGGTGAGGGCGTCGCATTGAAGGCGCCGCGATAGGCCTTGCCGATGCCCGTCCGGGCGGTGGAAACGATCACGGCATCGCGAGCCATTCGATTCTCCTCAGGTAATAATTAGTCCGAGCCACTGCGCGGTCAGTGCCGGCTTGTCCTCGTCTTCGATCTCTACAGTGACGGTATGACGCAACAGCCATTGCCCCGGCGCTTTCTCATCGACCGAGTCAAGGCTGAAGCGGCCGCGGACGCGCTTGCCCGACTTGACGGGAGCGAGAAAGCGAACGCGGTCGAGGCCGTAGTTGACCGCCATTTTTACGCCGTCGGGAATGAGCATCGTCTCCGCCGCCATGCGCGACAGGAGCGACAGAGTCAGGAAGCCGTGGGCGATCGTGCCTCCGAACGGCGTCTGGGCGGCCGTATCGGGATCGACGTGAATGAACTGCCGGTCCTCGGTTGCCTCGGCGAAGGCGTGGATCCGCTCCTGGTCGACCAGCAGCCAGGAGGAGACGCCGATCTCCTTGCCGATTTGCGCCCGGATGTCATCGAGGGTGGCGAGAGGCATCGGGCTTATTTGCAGACGTGTGAATAAGCGCGCAAGCGGCGGTAATCAGAAAGGCAGTGGCGCCGTCGGCTGGTCGGACGCGCGGGCCAGCTGGAGCT
>DATDDW010000353.1:0-5006 GCA_036523615.1 Sphingomicrobium sp. | reverse complement strand
GAACAACCAGTGGGCGATCTCAAGCTTCTCTGGCATTGCCGGGGCCGAGCGGGCGACCTTCGCGCAGCGCGCGATCGGTTACGGCATCGCCGGCTTGCGCGTCGACGGCAATGACGCGCTTGCCGTCTATGCCGCCGTGCAATGGGCAGCCGAGCGGGCGCGCTCCAACAATGGGCCGACCCTGATCGAGTTCTTCACCTATCGCGCCGAGGGCCATTCGACCTCCGATGACCCCTCGGGCTACCGGCCGACCAACGAGGCGAAGGCGTGGCCGCTCGGCGACCCGGTCGAGCGGCTGAAGGCGCACCTCGTCGCACTGGGCGAATGGGACGAGGAGCGGCACGCGGCGCTGACGGCAGAATGCGACGCCGCCGTGCGCGCGGCGCAAAAGGAATCGGAAAAGCTCGGGATCCTGCCGCAGCAGGGCAAGGACAATATCGAGAGCATGTTCGACGACGTCTATGCCGAGGTGCCGTGGAACCTTGCCGAGCAGCGTCAGCAGGCATTGGACGAAGCCAACTCCTGATGCCGACGATGAACATGATCCAGGCGTTGAACGATGCCCACAAGGTGACGATGCGCGCCGACGAGGACATCGTCGTGTTCGGCGAGGACGCCGGTTACTTCGGCGGTGTGTTCCGAGTCACCGAGGGGCTGCAGAAGGAGTTCGGCAAGACCCGCGTGTTCGACGCACCGATCAGCGAGGGCGGGATCGTCGCCACGGCGGTCGGAATGGCCTGCTACGGGCTGAAGCCGGTCGTCGAGATCCAGTTCGCCGACTATATCTACCCCGGCTACGATCAGATCGTCAGCGAGGTCGCCAAGATCCGTTACCGCACAGCGGCCGAGTGGACGATGCCGATGGTCATCCGCTCGCCTTACGGCGGCGGCATCTTCGGCGGCCAGACTCACAGCCAGTCGCCCGAAAGCCTCTTTACCCACATCGCGGGGTTGAAGGTCGTGATCCCGTCGACGCCCTATGACGCCAAGGGGCTGCTGATCGCCGCGATCGAGGACCCCGACCCGGTGGTCTTCTTTGAGCCCAAGCGCATCTACAACGGCCCGTTTGACGGCCACCACGACCGACCGGTGAAGCCCTGGTCGAAGCACCCGGCGAGCGAGGTTCCCGAAGGGCATTATACGGTGCCGCTGGGCAAGGCCGCGGTGGTCCGCGAGGGCGAGGCGGTGACGGTGCTCGCCTATGGCACGATGGTCCATGTCGCGCTTGCCGCGGTCGAGAGCCAAGGCCTCGACGCCGAGGTGATCGACCTTCGCACGCTCGTTCCGCTCGACATCGAGACGATCGAGCAATCGGTCGAAAAGACCGGTCGCTGCCTCGTCGTCCAGGAAGCGCCGCGCACCAGCGGCTTCGCGTCCGAACTGGTGAGCCTCGTCCAGGAGCGCTGCTTCTATCATCTGGAAGCGCCGGTCGAGCGCGTGACCGGCTGGGACACGCCCTACCCTCACGCCTATGAGTGGGCCTATTTCCCGGGACCCAAGCGAATGGCGCGCGCGCTCGAGAAAGTGATGGCGGACTGATGCGCTACGAATTCAAGCTGCCCGACATCGGCGAAGGCATCGCCGAGGCGGAGATCGTCGCCTGGCACGTCAAGGTCGGCGACATGATCGAGGAAGACCAGCAGATCGCCGACATGATGACCGACAAGGCGACCGTTGAAATGGAAAGCCCCGTCGCCGGCAAGGTGCTCGAGCTCGCCGGAGAGGTGGGCGACCAAGTCCCGATCGGCTCGGTACTCGCGGTCATCGAGACCGAAGGCGCGGACCGCGCCGAGGAGCCGGTCGAAGACAGCAAGGATGAGCGCCCGCTGGCCGACGGCGCGGTCGAGCCGACGCCTGAGATTGCGCAAGGAATCCCCGTCGCCGCGGCCGACGCCGAAGCCGAGAAGCCGAAGCCCGCGCCGCGGGTCGAGCCCGAAGTGGCGCAAAAGGAGCCGTCGCGCGGCCCCGTCCTCGCCTCGCCCGCCGTCCGCGCCCGCGCCCGCGACCTCGGCATCGATCTCGCGCAGGTGAAGACCGCCGGCGACCGCATTCGCCACTCAGACCTCGACGCTTATCTGCTCTACAACGGCGGCACGGTTTCCGCCCGCCCGGCCGCGGCGCCGCGCAAGGACGAGACGATCAAGGTCGTCGGGCTACGGCGCAAGATCGCCGGGAATATGCAGGAGGCGAAGCGCCGCATTCCGCACTTCACTTTGGTCGAGGAGTTCGACGTCACCGCGCTCGAGGAAGCCCGCGCGATGATGAACAACGACCGCGGTTCCAACCCCAAGCTGACGCTGCTGCCCTTCCTCATCACCGCGGTGAGCAAGGCGCTGGGCGAGTGGCCGATGCTGAATGCCACCTACGACGACGACAACAACGTCATCACCCGCTCTGGCGCGGTGCACATGGGCGTCGCGACGCAGACGCCGAACGGCTTAATGGTGCCGGTGATCCGCGATGCGCAGGGCAAGAGCGTGTGGCAGCTCGCGTCCGAGATCCTGCGGCTGGCCGAGGCTGCGCGCAGCGGCAAGGCGGCGCGCGAGGAGCTGTCGGGCTCGACCATCACCATCTCGAGCCTGGGGCCCATGGGCGGGATTACCTCAACCCCGGTGATCAACCGGCCCGAGGTCGCGATCCTCGCGGTCAACAAGGTCGAGGACAAGCTGGTGCCGATCGATGGCGAGATCGAGATCAGGAAGCGCATGAACCTGTCGCTGTCGTGCGACCATCGCGTCGTCGACGGATGGGACGCGGCGAGCTTCATGCAGGCGCTCAAGACCTATATCGAGAACCCGCTGCGGCTGCTCTCCGCTTAAGCCGGAGATCCTTCCCTCACCATCTGCTGCAACTGCTGGCGAAGCTGCGGCGTGTCCTGATGGCCATGCACCTCGACGGCGTGTTGCGCGGCCGCAGCGACAACCTCGTCGCTGCTGTCGGCCGAGATGGCGACGGTGCAGCCGGACTCACTGGGATAGTCGCGGCAGTCGATATATTTGCGGCTCATGTGCGCCTCACTGAACGGCCTGATGACGCAACGGGAGGCGCGCGGGCCGGAGCACGCGGGACGCCCGTTAGCTGCTCCCGGCCCGGAATCGAGTCAAGTTAGTGTTCCTGCGCTACTTCTTTCCAAGCTCCCGCCAGTCGTCTTCGTGAACTTCGACGCCGTGCTTGTCGGCGGCCTTCTTGATCCGCCGCCACGCGGCGTCGCGCTCATCGTCGCTGACGCCTTCGACCTGGTCGAAGCGAGCGATCGCATTGCGTACGTGGCTCGCGTTGTTGAGCGGCTCCTTACGCTCCTTCGGAAATGCGAATTGGTCCTCGTCGAGGCGGTCGCGCTGGGCTTCGCTAAGTTCGGCCATGATGTACCTCCTTCCCGTTCAAACGCCCGTCGCGCAGCGCCGCTCCGCCTTTAGGCGGCCAACCTGACCGTTTCGCCGAGGGCGAGCTTGATCGAGGAATCGCGCTGCTCCGGGCTGACGCTGAGTCCGTCGGCGGCAACGAACTCGGGCTCGATGCCGATGAAGTTGAACACGCCGCGCAAATAGGTCTCGAGATGCTCGAGCGCGGCTGCCGGCGAGCCTGAATCGTAAAAGCCGCCGCGCGCCAGCGCAATGATTACGCGTTTTCCCGTGGCGAGGCCTTGCGGTCCGCTCTCGGTGTAGCGGAAGGTCTTGCCGGCGATGACGATGCGGTCGATCCACGCCTTGAGCTGCGTCGGCAGGGTGAAATTGTACATCGGCGCGCCGATCACCATCGTGTCGGCGGCGAGGAACTCGTCGAGCACCGAGCTGTCGGCGAACTGGTCGAGCGTCAGGTGCGGCAGCGGGTCAGCGGCAAGGTCCCGGTAGACGATGGCCTCGCCCCTCAGCTGATCGACGATCGATTGGGAAATGGCGCGGCTGGCGCTGTTCGCGCCATTGATGCTCGCGTCGATATGCAGGATGGTCACTATTGCCTCCTTGGTATGGATTTGTTACCGAGGCACCCTAAATAACTAGCAGCTAGACCCCCGCAAGAACGCACTTTTTTGTGCGCCAAGAACAATCTTGTGGGATGGGAACATTGAGGTGACCGAGCCATGAAAGACCCGCGCAACCCCGTCTGCCAGACCATCAGCAGCCTGCTTCAGCGCATCGGCGACAAATGGAGCGTGCTCGTCGTCGGAACGCTTGGCGAAGGAGCGAAGCGCTTCAACGAGCTGCGGCGCGAGATCCCCAGCGTCTCGCAACGCATGCTGACGCTGACGCTGCGCAATCTCGAGCGCGATGGACTGGTGAGCCGCACGGTCACGCCGAGCATCCCGCCGCGCGTCGATTATGAGCTGACCGCGCTCGGCCGCTCCCTGCTGCCGCCGATCAGCGGATTGACGCAGTGGGCGATGGCCAATGTCGGCGCGATCCATGCGGCGCAGGCGCGCTACGACGCCGTGCAGGATGCGAGGGCCGAGGCGGCCTGAGGGCTGGTGCTTGTTCGCGCAGGAACGGCCGTAACGGGCAAGCGTTGGCCGTGAGAAAAGATCAGGCCAGGGGAGACGCGAATGCATATGTCGAATGAGAGCCTGCTCGTCATTTTGCTCGTCGGGCTCGTCGCCGGCTGGCTCGCCGGCCAGATCGTGCAGGGGACGGGACTCGGGATCATCGGCGACCTCATCTTCGGCATCCTCGGCGCCTTCGTCGGCGACTGGCTGTTGCCGCGCGTCGGACTCCATCTCGGCACCGGCATCGTCAGCGCGATCGTCAATGCGACGATCGGCGCGATCCTGCTGCTCCTCGTGATCAGGCTGCTTCGCGGCGGATTGGGCGGAGGACGGCCAGGCTGGGGCGGAGGCTGGCGCCGCCGCTGGTAGCTTGTCCAAGGACTGCTTTTCTTCCTAGGGCTCGCTCAGCCCAACGGAGATCTGCGTGTTAAAGCCCGTCACCACCGACATCGAGGCCTTAAAGGTGCTCGACGAGCGGCTGCGCTGGCTGTCGGCGTGGACCATCCATCACGCCAACCACGTTCGG
>DATDDW010000352.1:0-2175 GCA_036523615.1 Sphingomicrobium sp. | reverse complement strand
GTAGTCGGGCTTGGGAAAGCGCGTGAACAGCCCGTCGTCCAACATGGCCTTCGCGCCGGTGACCAGCTCCTCGCCCGGCTGGAGGATCATCACCACGGTGCCCGACCACTGGTTCTTCATCGCCGCCAGCCGCCGTGCGGTACCGAGCCAGGTGGCCACGTGCGTATCGTGGCCGCAGGCATGCATCACCGGTGTCGGCGTTCCGTCGGGCAGCTTGCCCATCACCGTCGAGGCAAACGGCAGACCGGTCTGCTCCTTCACCGGAAGCGCATCCATGTCGGCGCGGATCAGCAGCACCGGCCCGGGACCGTTCTTCATCACCGCGACGACGCCGGTCTTGCCGACATGCTCAGTGACCTCGAAGCCGAGCTTGCGCATCTCGGGCGCGAGCAGCGCCGGCGTGCGCACCTCCTGCATGCTGAGCTCGGGATGCGCGTGGATGTCGCGATAGAGCGCGAGGAGCTGCGGCATGTCGCCGCGGATCGAGTCCGCCAGCGTCGCGGCAGTCGCAGGGCTTAGGGCGGTCATGGCGGCGGCAGCCCCCACTAACAATTTCCTCATCAACGCGCTCCGTCGCTCAATGGCACCAGCTCCATGACGTCGAGCTGGGATTCGAAATTTGGCTTGGGCATCACCAGGCGCCAGCGGCTGGGGCCGATGCGCTCGACATAGCCGATGATGTCGCGGGTTTCATCCTGGCCGTATTGCAGCGCGCGCCGCTCGTCGGCGAGCACCAGCGTGCCGAGGAAGACGTTGCGCATCTGGCTCTCGGGGAAAATCAGCCCGACATAGCGCTGCGACCCCCCGAGCTTGCCGAGCCGCTGCAAACCGCGGTCAGCCCGCGTGCGGCAGGTGAAGGCGGGGTAGGGCACGTAGTCGAGATTGCCCGGCTCCTTGGCGCCGAGCTTGATCACGCGGCAGCGGAAGAGGCCGTTGGGCATCGTCGGATTTGCCATGGCCGCGTCGGGGTTGAGCAGTGCGCCCTCCCGCGCGACCTCCGCGCCGTGACCAGCAGTTCGCGCCGCCGCGAGCGCCTTCACGAAATCGCCACGCCAGTCGCGCAGCCGCTCCTTGTCGTCGTCGGTCGCGACCTCTTTCCACGCCATCGTCCAGCGCGCGATCAGGCCCGACGGCTGCTCGATGACGCTGCAGCTGGAGCAGGCAAGCGCGGCGGCAATCAGGAACCAGAGGCGCATGGGCTAGAGCCTAAGCGGCGGTCCAGCCGCCGTCCATGCTGAGGTTGGCGCCGGTGATCGAGCTCGCCTCGTCGCGACAAAGGAAGACCGCCAGCGCCGCCACCTCCTCGGGCGTGACGAACCGCTTGGTCGGCTGAGCGGCGAGCAGCACATCGTTGATCACCTGCTCGCGCGTCAGGCCGCGCGTCGCCATCGTGTCGGGAATCTGCTTCTCGACGAGCGGGGTCCACACATAACCCGGCGAGATGCAGTTGACGGTGATGCCGTCGCGGGCAGTCTCGAGGGCAACCGTCTTCGTGAGCCCCGCGATGCCGTGCTTGGCGGCGACATAGGCGCTCTTGTTGGGCGAGGCGACGAGGCTGTGCGCGCTCGCCGTGTTGATGATCCGGCCCCAGCCATTCTTCTTCATCGCCGGAACGGCGAGCCGGATCGTGTGGAACGCAGCCGAAAGATTGATCGCGATGATCGCGTCCCATTCGTCCGGCGCGAAGTTTTCCACCGGCGAGACGTGCTGAATCCCGGCATTGTTGACGAGGACGTCGACAGGCCCGAGCTTCTCGGCGCAGCGCCTCATCATCGCCTCGATCTGCTCCGGCTTGGACATGTCCGCGCCGTCGTGGACCGCGCCGAGATCTTCGCAGATCTCCTCGATCTCCGCATTCTCGCCGAACCCGTTGACCATCACCCGCGCGCCTTCGGCGGCGAGCGCCTTGGCGATGGCGAGGCCGATGCCCGAGGTCGAGCCGGTGACGAGTGCAACCTTGCCTCGAAGAATCATGCGCCCGCAATGGCGGCTGGCGTGGCAATTGCAACCGTCGTCGTCCCCTGCGCATTGGGCGACCGAGGAGACCAGGCGATGCGGTTCGGCGACGAGCGCGAGAGCGGCAATTTTATCGATGATACCGGCCGCGGCGGCGGCGGGTTCGGCTTCGGCGGAGGGGGCGGCAACGCGCTCGGCTGTCTGATCCCGCTGGTAATG
>DATDDW010000351.1:0-1628 GCA_036523615.1 Sphingomicrobium sp. | reverse complement strand
CCCGAATAAGTAAGGTCGTTGTTCTTGCCGTTCTTCTCAGCGCTCTTGATCCACTTGGTCGGTTCGGGGGTGAAGACGAGGCGGTAGCCGCCCTGGGTAATCCCTTCGAGCGGCGCCTGCGGCGCAAGGTCGTAGACGCGGCGCTGCAGATAGGTGCGCCAGTCGTAAGGCTGCACCCTATTGAGCGTCTCGACGATGGTGTTGAAGTCGTAGGTCAGCTCGCCCCAGTCGCGGTCGCGAACGCCGAAAAAGGCCTTGGCGAAATCGTCGATCGAGCGCCTCCCGGCGGACTGCTGCCGGATGATCCGGTCGACGTCGATCCAGATGAGCTCGCCCTCGCTGTAATAATCCTCGCTGCGCTGCCAGCTGCGCCACGGCTGCGGCGCGCGCTGCGCGATGATCGGATCGTTGGTGGTGTCGACCAGCGGCCGCCATGTGCGCCCCGGCGTGCCCAGGCTGTAGGTCGCCGCGGTCGAAGCGATCGCATCGAGCGTGTCCTGCTTCGAGAGCATGCCCGAGCGAGCCCCGAGCACATAGCCCCAGAACTGCGTCCCGCCTTCATAGACCCACATCAGATCGTCCTGCATCGGCGTGCGATAGTCGGGCGTCCACAGGTCGGCGGCGCGACGGTACTTGCCGTTCCAGCTGTGGCTATATTCGTGCGGCAGCAGGTTGCGGTCGCGCAGCATATTCTCCCAGTCGGTGAAATAGCCGCGGTCGACGCCGTCCTCCGAGCTGCGGTGATGCTCGAGCCCCTCGCCGCCGAGATAGTCGGAGATGGTCAGCAAAAAGTTGTAATGGTCGTAATGCTGGGCGCCGAAGGCCTTGACCGCCTGGTCGACCAGCCGGCGGTGCGCAGCGAGCTGCTCGGGCTTGGCGGCGAGCTCCTGCTCATTGTCGGCGATCACGTCGAGCGTGACGTCGGGGCTCAGCGGGAAGGCGCGGTAATGCGCGCCGGCGATCAGCGGCGAGTCCATCAGGATCTCGTAGCTCGTCACCGGATAGTCGACGCGCGGTCCGCTAACGCCGCTAGGCCGAAGGGCGGTCGCGACCTTCCACCCGGCAGGCACGATCACCGACGCCTGCACCGGGATGTCGCGGACGTAATAGCCGGCCGGGTAAAGCGAATTGGCGATCCACTCGATGCTCGCCATGTCGGGCGTGGCGACCACGCGGCCCTGGTTCTTGTCGGTCGGTGAGACATATTGGAAGTCGACGTCGATCGCGCTGACGCCCTGCGGCACGGCGACGTGGAAGCCGTAGACGTCGAGATTGTCGCGCACCCACTTGAGCTCGGCGCCATTGGCCGTCGCGCGGAAGCCGGCGACCTTGTTGATCTGCCCTGACGGCGAGTGCGTCCCCGGCAGCCACTTGGGATAGAGCAGCACGAAGTCGCCCGGTCCCGGCACCGGCACATGCTCATGGGCGCGGAAGATGCCGCGCGTGACGTCGCTCGCGTCGACCGTCAGCTGGATCGTTCCGGGATAGGGCACGTCGCGCGGCGCCGGGATGGTGTCGACCTTGGGCGTCGCGCCGGGGCGGCTGTTCTGGGGCGGTACCGGCTGCGCTGCAGCTACCGCTGCTATGCACGAGCAAAGGAGAAAGACTGCGGCGCGGCGCATGTGGTA
>DATDDW010000350.1:0-3299 GCA_036523615.1 Sphingomicrobium sp. | reverse complement strand
GTCTTGGCGGCATTGGCGACGTCCGCCTCGGCTTCGCGCTTCTGCAGCTCAGCCTCGTACAGCCGCGCTTTCAGCTGCTTCATCGCCGAGGCGCGGTTCTTGTGCTGCGAGCGCTCGTTCTGGCAGGCAACTACTATGCCGGTGGGGATGTGGGTGAGCCGCACCGCGCTGTCGGTCGTGTTGACGTGCTGCCCGCCCGCGCCCGAGGAGCGGTAGGTATCGATCCTTAGGTCCTTGTCCTCGATCTGGATGTCGATGTCCTCGTCCACCTCGGGATAGACCCACACGCTCGAAAAGCTCGTGTGCCGCCGCGCGTTCGAGTCATAAGGGCTGATCCGCACCAGCCGGTGCACGCCGCTTTCGGTCTTGAGGTTGCCGTACGCGTTCTCGCCTTTGACCAGCAGCGTCGCCGACTTGATCCCCGCCTGCTCGCCGGCGTGATAATCGACCAGCTCGACCTTGAACCCGTGCCGCTCGGCCCAGCGCGTGTACATCCGCTGCAGCATCTCGGCCCAATCCTGGCTCTCGGTGCCGCCGGCGCCGGCGTTGATCTCGACGTAAGCGTTGTTGGCGTCGGCTTCGCCGGCGAGCAGCGCCGCGACCTTGTCGCGGTCGGCACGCTCGGCCAGCTCGGCCAGGCTGCGGATCGCGTCGTCGACCAGCGCCTCGTCGCCCTCGCTCTCGGCGAGCTCGATTAGTTCGGAGGTGTCGGCAAGCTCGCGCTCGAGCGCGCGCGTGGCACCGATCGCCTCGTCGAGCCGCCGGCGCTCGCGCATCACCTCCTGCGCTTTCTTGGGGTCCTCCCACAGCGCCGGGTCCTCGACCTTGGCGTTGAGCTCGTCGAGGCGCTTCAGCGCCCGGTCCCAGTCGAGGAACCGACGCAGCAGCGCGGTCGCGGCATTGATCTGCTCAATATGATCCTGCGCTTCGGCGCGCATCGTCAGGCTCGCATCAGTTGGATCGCAGAGGCTCTATTAGAGCGTGTTCTGCGTTGGCAAGCCATTGGGCTGCGGCTGCGGCGCCGGCTCGAGAGCGACCGGTGCACTTTGCCGCGGGGCCGTCGGCCTCGGCGCCGGCTTCGCCGGGGGCGGCGGCGCAGCAACAAGTTGCACCGGCTGCGGCGCGTAGGGATCGCCGATCGTGCTGCGGCCGCGGCGCTGCTGCTCGGTCTGCGGCTGGAACGCCTCCCAGATGACCTCGGCTTTCGGGTCATTGTCGTTGGTCGGGAAGACGCCGAACACCGGCTTGCCGCTGGCGCGATCGATGCGCACCCAGCGAATGCCGGGGGGCGCGACGAACGGCACCTTGGGCTGGTCCTTGAGCGCGGTCAGCGCCCATTCCTTCCAGATCGGCGCCGAGATGCGCCCACCCTGGGCCCAGGCGCCGAGCGGCCGCGGCTGGTCGTAGCCGAGGTAGACTCCGGCGACGATGTCCGGAGTCCCGCCGATGAACCAGACGTTCGTGGGCCCATTGGTCGTTCCGGTCTTGCCGTAGAGCGGGCGGTTGAGATCGCGCAGCACCGTCGCGGTGCCGCGGATGATCACACCTTCCATCACGTGCACCATTTGGAACGCGGCCATCGGGTCGAGCAGTTGCCGGGTGCGGCTCGGCGGACGCGGCATGGGACGGCCGTCCCAGTCCGGCGCGCTGCAATTGCCCATCAGCGCGCAGCGGTCGTCGGTGCGGTAGATGACCTTGCCATTGCGGTCCTCGACATAGTCGATCGTCGTCGGCTTCACCGAACGGCCCTGGTTGCCGAGGATCGCATAAGCGTTGGTCAGCCGGAGTACGGTGGTGTCGCCGGCGCCGAGCGCGATCGAGAGGTAATTGGGATAATCGCCGACGCCGAGCTTGCGCGCCGTATCGGTGATCTTGGGCATGCCGACGGTCGAGGCGGCCCGCACGGTCATCAGGTTGCGCGACTGCTCGAGGCCCCAGCGCAGCGTGTGCGGGCCCGCATAGCGGTGGTCGAAGTTGACGAAGCATTTCTCGCCGATCCCCGGACCCTGATCGATGCAATAAGGCGCGTCGACCTCGATCGTTGCCGGGGTGAAGCCGTTCTGCAGCGCGGTCACGTAGACGAGCGGCTTAAACGCCGAGCCGGGCTGGCGCAGCGCCTGGGTCGCGCGGTTGTAGCTCGACCCGACCACATCGAACCCGCCCTGCATCGCCATGATGCGGCCCGTATGTACCTCTTCGACCAGCATTCCGCCCGACACCTCAGGGACCGAACGCAGCTGATAGGTGCCGGGCCCAGTCTGCTTGACGATGATGATCATGCCCGGGTTGAGGCTGTTGTACGCCGCGCCGCCGACGCCCCGCACCGGCATCGCGGCGGAGGTGGCGGGCAGGGTTCCGGTCGAGCCGTTGGTGAACCCAATGGTTGCCGCGATAGGAGTCTTGGAAAGTACGACAGCCTTGAGCCAATCGGCATAGCCGGTGCCGACCGCCGCCTGGTCGAGCTGCGCCGCCCAGTCGCGGCTGAGGTCGACCTTGAGGCCGAGGTCCTTCCAGCCGCGCCCGCCGTCGAATTTCACCAAGCCATCGCGCAGCGCCTGAGCAGCGGCATCCTGGAGCGTCGGGTCCATCGACGCGCGGACCCACAGACCGCCCCTGTAGAGGCTGTTCGGGCCGTCTTTGGCATCCTCGCCGAAGCGCTTGATCAGCTCGCGCCGGACCTCTTCCATGAAATAGCCGCCCTGCTGGCGGAACTTCTCGTTACTGCCGTAGCGGATCGTGCCGAGCGGCATGGTCGCGGCGCTCTTCCATTGTTCGTCGCTGATGTAGCCGTTCTTTGCCATCTCGCGCAGGACGTAGTTCCGCCGATCGAGCGCCCGCTGCGTGGCGCGCACCGGGTCGTAGTTGGCCGGAGCCTTGGGGAGGACCGCGAGGTAGGCGGCCTCGGGCAAGGTCAGCTCATTGACGTCTTTGTCGAAGTAAGCGCGCGCCGCCGCCTGCACGCCATAGGCGTTGCGGCCGAGGAAGATCGAGTTGAGGTAGAGCTCGAGGATCTGCTGCTTGCTGAGCGTCGATTCGAGGCGGAAGGCGAGGATCGCCTCGCGGATCTTGCGGCCGACATTGTAGCTGCTGTCCTTGAGCAGATATTTGGCGACCTGCTGGGTGATCGTCGATCCGCCCTTGGCGCGCCCGCTGTGGGTGATGCTCTTGGTGGTGAAGTCGAACACCGCGCCGATGAGCCCGGTGAAGTCGATGCCGTGATGGTGGAAAAAGCCCTTGTCCTCGGCCGAGATGAAGGCGTGGACCACCAGCGGCGGATATTCATCGTAGGACAGCTCGAC
>DATDDW010000349.1:0-3597 GCA_036523615.1 Sphingomicrobium sp. | reverse complement strand
ATCGTCGCCGACTTCATCAAATGGGCCAAGGCCAACGACATTCCAGTGGGACCGGGCCGCGGCTCGGGCGCCGGGTCGGTCGTCGCCTGGTCGCTGACGATCACCGACCTCGACCCGATCGCTTTGGGGCTGCTGTTCGAGCGCTTCCTCAACCCCGAGCGCGTGTCGATGCCGGACTTCGACGTCGACTTCTGCGAAACCCATCGCGACAAGGTGATCGCCTACGTCCAGGGCAAGTACGGCCGCGACAAGGTCGCGCAGATCATCACCTTCGGGCGGCTGAAGGCGCGGGCGGTGCTCAAGGACACCGGGCGGGTGCTGCAAATGCCCTACGGCCAGGTCGACCGGCTGGCCAAGCTGATCCCCAACCATCCGACCGATCCCTGGACGCTGGAGCGGTCATTGAACGGCGTCTCCGAGCTCGCCGCCGAGTACAAAAGCGACGCCGACGTCAAGCGGCTGTTCGACCTGGCGATGAAGCTCGAGGGCTTGCCGCGGCACGCCTCGACCCACGCCGCCGGCGTGGTGATTGGCGACCGGCCGTTGGACGAGCTGGTGCCGCTCTACCGCGACCCGCGCTCGGACCTGCCGGTCACCCAGTTCGACATGAAATATGTCGAGGCGGCCGGCCTGGTGAAGTTCGACTTCCTCGGATTGAAGACCCTGTCGGTGCTGAAGGAAGGCCAGCGTCTGCTCGCCGAGCAGGGGATCGAGGTCGATTTCGGCGCGCTGCCGTGGGACGACCCGGCCGTCTTCGAGCTCCTCCAGCGCGGCGACACCGTCGGCGTGTTCCAGGTCGAATCCGAAGGGATGCGGCGGACGCTTTCGGCGGTGAAGCCGACGCGCTTCGAGGACATCATCGCGCTGAACGCGCTCTATCGCCCCGGCCCGATGGACAACATCCCGATGTTCGGCCGGCGCAAGAACGGCCAGGAGCCGATCGAATATCCGCACCCGCTGCTCGAGCAAATCCTCAGGGAGACGTATGGGATCTTCGTCTACCAGGAGCAGGTGATGCAGGCGGCGCAGGTGCTCGCCGGCTATTCGCTCGGCGGCGCCGACCTGCTGCGCCGGGCGATGGGCAAGAAGATCCAGGCGGAGATGGACGCGCAGCGCGAGACGTTCGTCACAGGCTGCGCCGAGCACAACCAAATTCCCGAAGCCAAGGCGAACGAGCTGTTCGACTTGATCGACAAGTTCGCCGGCTATGGGTTCAACAAGAGCCACGCCGCGGCGTACGCATTGCTCACGTACCAAACCGCATGGCTGAAGGCGCATCACCGCGCCGAGTTCTACGCCGCGTCGATGAGCTTCGACGTCGCGCTCACCGACAAGCTCGCGATGTTCACCGAGGACATGCGCCGGGGCGGTGTCGAGTGCCTCCCGCCCGACATCAACGCCAGTCACGCCCATTTCACCGTCGAGAATGGCGCAGTCCGTTATGCGCTCGGGGCTCTCAAGGGCGTTGGCGAGAAAGCCATGGAGGCGCTGGTCGAGGAGCGCAGCAAAGCGGGCCCGTTCCGCTCGCTCGAGGATTTCGCGGTGCGTATCGACCCCAGGCTGCTAAACCGCCGCCAGCTCGAGAGCCTCGCCGGAGCGGGCGCTTTCGACAGCATCAAGCCGGAGCGCGCGGCGGTCTTCGCTGCGGCCGAGACGATCCTTGCTCATGCCGCCAGCGCACAGGAGCAGCGCGAGACCGGCCAGGCCGGCCTGTTCGGGGTCAATTCGGCGGAGAGCGCGCCGATCCGCCTGCCGCGCGACGCCTCATGGACGCTGGCGCAGCGAATGGCCGCCGAGCGCGACGCCTTCGGCTTCTATTTTTCGGCGCACCCGGTCGACGCGGCAAAACATCTGCTGGCGGCGCACAAGGTCAGGAGCTTCGCCGACCTCGCCGAACTCTCGATCCCCGAAGGCGAGCGCAGCTCCGCGACGATGGCGGCGCTGGTCGAGGGCGTGCGGTGGCGCGTCTCGGCCAAGGGTCGCCGCTACATGATCGCCTCGCTTTCGGACCAATCGGGGCAGTTCGAAGCCACGGTGTTCGATGACGAGCCCTCCGCCAGCCTCGAGGCCGCGGCCAAGGCAAGCGATTGCGGGCTGCTGACCGTCGAACTCGACCGGCGCGCCGCCGACGATGCGCCGCGGGTGACGATCAAGCGCTTCCAGCCCCTCAGCGATCTGGCCAGGCGCAGCCGGCTCCAGATGACGGTCCGGGTTGCCGACGCGGCGATGGCCGAGCGGATCACGCGTGAGCTCAGCGAGGCGCGCGGCGGCAACGGGTTGGTGCGATTCGTGGTGCCGCTAGCCGCGGGCGGCGACGCCGTGATCGTCGCGGGCCGCGACTTCGCGCTTGATGGCGAACTCGCGGCCCGTCTTCAGCACATCGCGGGCGAAGGCAGCGTCGACCTGTCGGTACAGGAGCCGCCCAGGCTCGCTCTCGTCGGCTAGCTCACGCCATCCAGAAGCCGTCGCGATTGACCAGGCTGGTGATGTGCGCGTTCTGCTCTTCAGTCATGGCCTTCTTGAACTTCGGGAAGACCTGCTCTTCCTCCATGTGCGCGTGCTGGCTGACCAGCTTGCGGAATTCGCGGACCTTCTCGAGCCAGTTAGGCGAAGTCGGGCCCATCTCGTTCAGTTCGAAGATGAACGTCTTGATGTAGCCGTGCTCGCTTTCGAGGTTGTCCGCGTCGGCCATTTCATTGGCCTCGCGCAGCGCCGGATAGACGACCATCTCTTCCTGGTGGGCGTGCTTGTCGAGGGCGTGGGTGAGCTTCATCAGCAGCATCTTGCGCTTGAAGCTCTGGCTTTCGTCCGTCGCGAGCATCTTGTCGAAGATCGCGAGCGCCAGATCGTGCTCGGCGGCAAGGATCTCGTCCCAGTCACCAACCGCCGCTTCCATACCCTGCATCAGCGCCTTGCGGCCGTAATTGGCGGCAAAGCCGATCGCCGCGCCGGCAAGCCCGGCGGCGAGGATCGGGCCGGCATTGTCGCCCCAGGAAAAAGCGCTGCGGCTGGAGCTGCTGCGGCTTGAGGACGAGTTGCGGTTCGACGTTTGGCTTTGGGTACGCGTAGCCATCTTAAGAGCCTCCTTGGATTGATCGCCGTTAAAACGGCCAAGCCAGGCGCGGCGTTCCGGGCGCGGACGCTGGCGGCGACCCGTTCGCCGCGTCGCTTCAGGTGGCGTTAGAGGGCTCCGGCGCCGGCGGCGGTTCGGCTGTGTTCGCCGGCTGCGGCTCATTGACCACCAGCGGCTCCGTCGAGGCGGGCGGAAGCTCCTGGACGACGTTCTCGACCGGCGGAAGCGGCTTGGGGCTTTCATATTCCTCGCCCGGAAGCGGCCGCGGCTTGCTCGCCACCGGCGGCGGCGCCTTGTTCACCGGCGCGGGCTCACCGCGATAGACGCAGCCTTCGAGGCCGTCGCGCGCGACGACCCCGATCCGCGCCGCGATGGTATTGCCATAGCGGCGGGTGAATCCCTTGGGCGCCACCGCGCCGCGCTCCTTGGGCAAGGGCAGGACGGCGGCGATGCGGGCCGCCTCGACCGGGCTCATCGCGCTCGCATCATGGCCGAAATAGCGCTGCGAGCCGGCATTGACGCCG
>DATDDW010000348.1:0-4450 GCA_036523615.1 Sphingomicrobium sp. | reverse complement strand
AGCCAGTCGCGGTCATTGCCCCACGCCTGGTCGCGGCGCGCATATTCCGCATTGATCGCGACGTTGCCGCGGCCGTCGGCGAAGTTGGTGCCCCACAGGCCGCTGACGAAGTAGGAATCGGCATCGCCGTAGGTGCTCTGGCCGCCCTGACCGCGCAGCTGGATGCCCTGGAAATGGTCCTTGAGCACGAAGTTGACGACGCCGGCGATGGCGTCCGAACCGTACACGGCCGAGTTACCGCCCGTCACGACGTCGACACGGTCGATGAGGTCGGTCGGGATCGTGTTGACGTCAACGCTGACGCCGGTGTTGAGCACGTCGCCGCCAACGTGGCGCCGGCCGTTGACCAGCACCAGCGTGCGGGCCGTGCCGAGGCCGCGAAGGTCAAGCAGGTTGAGACCTGCGGTGCCGAGGAAGCGCGTCGAGTTCGCCTGCGTGAAGGTGCTGGCGATCTGCGGCAGCTCGGCGAGCTTGTCACCGACCGAGACGTTGCCGGTCTGGAAGAATTCCTGGCCGCCGACCGAGGTCACCGGAAGCGGCGATTCAAGGTTCGGCGAACGCAGGCGCGTACCAGTAATGGTAATCGCGTTACCGGCGACTGCCGGCGTGCATGCCGGCGGAAGCGGGGTTCCCGGCGGGACGTCGCAGTTCGGGGTCGCCGTCCCCGACTTGACTGCCTGTTCAGTGGTCAGCGCCTGCGGCGGCGGCTGATCGGATTTGGTTTGCCCGACCTGTGCGTAAGCCGGTGTTGCCAGTGCGGCCAGCGAGACGGTGGACAGAACAAAAGAATGAACTCGGCGCATGGTCGGTGCTTCCCCTCGGAATGTACGGAAAATATCCGCGCGGGAAGCTGCTGGAACAGCGGTCGAATTGGAACCGGAAAGTGCGCGCGTCCGTCGAATCCGTGCGCGCCTGTTACATTAATGCAACATTCATTGGGCCCTATTGTTGGGCAGCCGACTCTTCAATAGCGGTAATGGTCCGGCTTGAACGGCCCGTCGGCGGGTACGCCGATGTAATTGGCTTGTTTTTCCGTAAGTTGGGTCAGCTTCACCCCGAGCTTGTCGAGATGGAGTCGGGCGACCTTCTCATCGAGATGCTTGGGCAGGACGTAGACGTCGTTCTGGTACTTGTCGGAGCGGGTGTAGAGCTCGATCTGGGCGAGGACCTGGTTGGTGAAGCTCGAGCTCATGACGAAGCTCGGATGCCCGGTCGCATTGCCGAGGTTCACCAACCGCCCCTTGGACAGGACGATGATCTTCTTGCCGTCCGGGAATTCGACCTCGTCGACCTGCGGCTTGATCTCGGTCCACTTGAAGTTCGCAAGCGCGCCGATTTGGATCTCGCTGTCGAAGTGGCCGATATTGGCGACGATCGCCATGTTCTTCATCGCCCGCATGTGGTCGAGCGTGATCACGTCCATGTTGCCGGTCGCAGTGACGAAGATGTCGGCACGCTGGGTCGCCTCTTCCATCGTCACGACCTCGTAGCCCTCCATTGCCGCCTGGAGCGCGCAGATCGGGTCGATCTCGGTCACCAGCACCCGCGCTCCGCCGTTGCGCAGCGACTGCGCGCTGCCCTTGCCGACGTCGCCGAAACCGGCGACGCAGGCGACCTTGCCGGCGAGCATCACGTCGGTGGCGCGGCGGATCGCGTCGACCAGGCTCTCGCGGCAGCCGTAGAGGTTGTCGAACTTGCTCTTGGTTACGCTGTCATTGACGTTGATCGCCGGGAACGGGAGCTTGCCCTGCTTGGCGAGGTCGTACAGCCGATGCACGCCGGTCGTCGTCTCTTCCGAAACGCCCTTGATAGTCTCGACGGTCTTGCTGAGGTAGCCCGGCCGCTCGGCGAGGAAGCGCTTGAGCGTCGCGCAGAAAATCTCCTCTTCCTCGTTCGACGGCGAAAACAGCTCTTCCCCCTGCTCGACCCGATAGCCCCACAGCGCGAACATGGTCGCGTCGCCGCCATCGTCCAGGATCATGTTGGCCGTCGCATCGCGGCCCCAGTCGAAGATGCGGGCGACGTAGTTCCAGTAATCCTCGAGCGTCTCGCCCTTCACCGCGAAGACCGGAATGTTGCGCGCGGCGATCGCGGCCGCGGCATGGTCTTGGGTCGAGAAGATGTTGCAGCTCGCCCAGCGCACTTCGGCACCAAGCTCGAGCAGGGTCTCGATCAGCACCGCGGTCTGGATGGTCATGTGCAGCGAACCGGTGATCCGCGCGCCCTTCAGCGGCTTGCTCTCGCCAAACTCCTGCCGCAGCGCCATCAGGCCCGGCATTTCGGTCTCGGCGATCTCGATTTCCTTGCGGCCGAAATCGGCAAGGCCGAGGTCTTTGACGACATAGTCGTTGAAACGGGTTTCAGCCTGCGTCGCCACGTCGAGGTTCTCCGGGTTCATTGATGGTGCGCTAGTCAGTTGCGCGGGTCGCGGCCGCCGTTACCCGCCGATCGCGTGAAAGGCAAATATAAAGGATTCTTTATATGTAGCGACGCGGGCGGTCATTGAGGCATTCATCTTGGCTCGCTAGGACGCGCGCCAAGGAGCCAATTTCATGACGACCATCACGGGATCGCCGCCGTTCAAAAGGATCGATGTCCGGCTGAAGCCCGACACCCTCAATGAGGAAAACCGCAAGTTCGTCCAGCAGCCGCTGAAGGCCCCGCTGTTCCTCAACAGCGTGCCCAAGTGCGGCAGCCACCTGCTGCGCAACATCATCCGGATGTTCGTGCCGGTGGAGCAGCAGTACGACGTGCAGTTCATCCAGCACCAGATGCTGAACGAGCATCTCGGCGCCTTCGCCGATCCGCGCAACTTCCTCAGCTGGGGGCACCTGCTGTTCAACGACAAGACCGGTGTGGCGGTCGGCAGCATGCGCCACGTCCTGCTGGTCCGCGATCCCTACGACTGGGTGATCGCCCGCGCCCGCTTCTTCCTCAGCGACGAGTTCAAGGGCTTCGAGCTCTTGAAGGAAGGCACGCTCAGCCTCGATGCCCTGTTCAACATGATGATCTTCGGCATCCAGGAGAAGGCGCCGCCGCTCGCCGCGACGTTCTCATACAATGCGGTCGCCTGGCTCGGCACCGGCGCCCACCTCGTCCGCTACGAAGACCTGCTCGCGGCGGTCAAGGATATTGACGGCGAAGCTGCCGACCGGTTCTTCGCCGAGCTGTTGAACGCCTGCGGCATCGAGCGGCCGGACGACTGGCGCGAGCGCGTGCGCATCGGTTCCGACCGCAAGCAGAGCGGCACCGCGCGCGAGAACCTGACGGGCGTCGAAGTCGAATTTCCGAGCGAGCTGCCCGAGCTTCAGAAGCGAATGGTGGACATGGTCGCGCCGGGGCTTCGAGCGCTGCTCGGCTACGAATAATCAGGCCGCGCCGGTCTCGCTGGTCAGCAGCCGCGGATCGATCCCTTCAGCCTTGAACGCCGCCGCCCATCGCTCGTCGGTCGGCGTGTTGAACAGCAGCGCCTTCTCGCCGCGCGCGGCGAACCAGCCGTGGCGGGTCATTTCCTCGTCGAGCTGGCCTTCGCCCCAGCCGGCGTAGCCGAGCGCCGCAATCCATTGCGAGGGACCCCTGCCCTCGGCGATCGCGCGAAGCACGTCGATCGTGCCGGTCATCGCGAAGATCTCGCCATTCTCGCCGTTCACGTGCAGTGTGTCCTGCCCGCCCCAGTCGGCCGAATGGAGGACGAAGCCGCGGCCGGGCTCGACCGGGCCGCCGTGATGCACGGCACAATCGGGCGCCTCGCCAGGTTCGATCTCAAGCTGGCGGAGCAAGCCGCGGAAGGTGATTCCAGCGCGCTTGTGCCCGACGCCGATGCCGATCGCGCCATTCTCGTCGTGGACGCACATGGCGATCACCGCGCGCTCGAAGCGCGGGTCGGCCATTCCCGGCATCGCGAGCAGCAACTTGCCGGACAGGAAGCTCGGCTGTTCAGCCACGATGCAACAATGGGCCGCAGCGTCGCGGCGGGCAAGCCGGTTCGACACGGCTCACCGCAGGCTTGAGGCGCCTTCCGGCCACGCCTATCAGCCGTTTCGACCGATCCCTCACGAGGAGACCAGCAATGACCATCGAAGTGGGCGAGCGGCTGCCCGACGTGCCGATCAGTATCGCCTCCGCCGAGGGGCCGCAGCCAACGACAACGGCGGAATATTTCAAGGGCAAGCGCGTCGCGCTGTTTGCGGTCCCAGGCGCCTTCACTCCGACCTGCTCGGCGCGGCACCTGCCTTCCTATGTCGAGAAGGCGCAGGAGCTTAAGGGCAAGGGCATCGACGAGATCGCCTGCATCTCGGTCAACGACCCGTTCGTCATGGCCGCCTGGGGCGAGCGCGACGGCAGCGAGGACATCACCATGCTGGCCGACGGCAACGGCCAGTTCGCCGAGGCCATCGGCCTCACCATGGACGGCAGCAAGTTCGGCCTCGGGGCGCGCTCGCAGCGCTAC
>DATDDW010000347.1:0-4942 GCA_036523615.1 Sphingomicrobium sp. | reverse complement strand
CGGTGGCGATCTACTCCGAGGAAGACGAGCGGTAGGGCAGGTCGCGGCGCAGCCACTCGACCTCGCTGGCGATCGCCGAGCGTTCCTGATGGAGAAAATCGGCGACGGCCGCGCGGAAGCTCGGGTTGGGAATGAAATGCGCGCTCCTCGTCATCACCGGCTCGTAGCCGCGCGCGATCTTGTGCTCGCCCTGGGCGCCCGCCTGCACCTGTGAGAGGCCGTGGTCGATCGCCCATTCGACCGCCTGATAGTAGCAAAGCTCAAAATGGAGGAAGGGCACCTCGTCGACGGTGCCCCAGTAGCGCCCATAGAGCGTGTCGGTGCCGACGAAGTTTAGCGCTCCGGCGATCGGCAGCGGGCCACGATAGGCGAGGAACAGCAGCAGCCGGTCGCCCATGCGTTCGCCGATCAGGTCGAAAAATCGTCGCGTGAGGTACGGCCGGCCCCACTTTCGCGAGCCGGTGTCCTGGTAGAACGCCCACATCGCGTCCCACTCGGCTCCGCCGATCTCGGCGCCGCGCAGAGCGCGGAACTGCACCTCCTCGCGCGCGGCGGCGCGCTCCTTGCGGATGGTCTTGCGCTTGCGGCTTGAAAGCCCGGCAAGGAAATCGTCGAAGCTCGAATAGCCGCGGTTGAACCAATGATATTGGATGCCGTGGCGCATCAGCCAGCCGCGCCGCTCGCACTCCGCCGCTCCCGCCTGGTCGATGAAGGTGATGTGCGCCGATGACATGTCGTTCTGCACGGTGACGGCTTCAGCGGCGGCCAGTAGCTGCTGCGCCCTGCTGCCCAGCAGCCGCGGGCCCGGCACCGGCGTGAACGGCACGGCGATCTGCAGCTTGGGATAATAGTCGCCGCCGGCGCGCTGCCACGCATCGGCCCAGCCGTGATCGAACACATATTCGCCCTGGCTATGCGTCTTCAGATAGGCTGGCGCGGCAGCGACGAGATGCGAGGCGTCGTCCTCGATCAGGATCGGCGCGGGGATCCAGCCCGCCGAATCACCCACGCTTCCGGAGTCCTCAAGCGCGGACAGGAAGGCATGGCTGAGGAACGGATCGGCCCCCGCGAGACGATCCCAGGCCTGCGCGTTGAGCCCAGCCACTCCGGCGGTCAGCTTCGCGACGAATTGCGTTTCCTGGTCGGCCATCCCTGCTAAGTGGGTAAGCCGTTGAAAATGAACTAGGCCTTCACCGCAACGATCGCATCGACCTCGACGGCGACTCCGAGCGGGAGAACGGCAACGCCGACGGCGCTGCGCGCATGCCGCCCCGCCTCGCCGAAGACCTGCTGCATCAACTCCGACGCGCCGTTGGCGACCTTGGGCTGGTCGGTGAAGGCGGGCGCGCTGTTCACAAACACGCCTAATTTGACGATGCGCTCCGCCCGGTCGAGCGAACCGAGCGCCGCCTTGATCTGCGCCAGCAGCATCACGCCGCAGCGCCGCGCCGCCTCGATCCCGCCGTCGAGGTCCACGTCCTCGCCGAGCCGGCCTTTGATCAGGCTGCCGTCCTCGGCGAAGCTGATCTGCCCCGAGATATGGAGCAGCCCGCCCTGTTCGACGGCAGGGACGTAGGCGGCAACGGGTGCGGCGGGCTCAGGTAAGCTAATGCCGAGTTCGGCAAGGCGTTGGTCGATGCTCATGTGCGCTGCCCCAAGCACCCGCGGCGAGCCGAATCAAGCCTCGCGGTTGATCGTGAAACCGCCAAAGCTCTGGCTAACCGGCATCAGCTCGACGGTATTGATGTTGAGGTGCGGCGGGAGGTTGGCGAGCCACCAGAAAAGGTCCGCCAGGTCCTCGGCCGTCATCGGGTTCATGCCGGCATAAAGCTTGTCCGACGCCTCCTTGTCGCCGCCGGTCCGCACGATGGTGAACTCGGTCTCGGCCATCCCCGGCTCGACCGACGTCACGCGAACGCCCGTGCCGGCAAGGTCGCACCTCAAGTCGAGCGAGAATTGGCGGACGAACGCCTTGGTGCCCCCGTAAACCGCGCCGCCCTTGTACGGATAGGTCGCGGCGACCGACGAGAGGTTGATGATCTGGCCCTTGCGCTCGACCAGCTTGGGCAGGAGCGCGCGGGTCAGCGCAACCAGGCCGGTCACATTCGTATCAAGCGTTGTTTGAATCGCTTCCCAATCGGTTTGCGGCAGCGGGTCGGTCGGCGGCGCCAGCCCGGCATTGTTGAGCAGCAGGTCGATCTCGCCCCACGGCGGCGACAGCTTCGCGAGGCTCTCGACCGCTTCAATGTCGCGCATGTCGATTTCGAGTGGCAGGAACGCATCGCCGAGCTCCTCTTGGAGCTTCTTCAGCCGCTCGCCGCGCCGGCCCGTGCCGATCACGTTCCAGCCGCCGGTGACGAACTTGCGCGCCGCCGCCTCGCCGAAACCCGCGGTCGCTCCGGTGATGAGAATCGTCTTCATTCGAGAGTCCCGCCTTCGAGCTGCCGCCGCGCCTCTACGAGGTGAGCCGGCGGAACGCCAACCTCCTCGGCAACGGCGAGCAGGTCTGGCTCGTGCGCCTCGAGAAAGCGGATGAGGGCGGTGAGGAGTGCCGGCTCCTCAATGCGGCGCCTGAGCTCATCTGTCCCGATTCCGGTCAAAGCAAGGAAGCGCTGCGCCCGCCGCTCGTCACCAAGCGTTGCCGCAAGCGCGGCAAGGGCAAGAGCGTGGGGATCATTTGGGTTCTTAACAGGCACAGCCTACATTCAAGCGGCAACGAGGCGAAGGAAGCGAATTGGCGAAGATCCTGATCGTTGAAGACAATGCGCTGAACATCAAGCTGTTCTGCGACCTGCTGGCCGCCCACGGCCACACGCCCGAGGCGGTGACCGATAGCCGCAATGCGCTCGACGCAGCGCGCAGCTTCTCGCCCGACCTGGTCATCACCGACATCCAGCTGCCTCACGTCAGCGGCCTCGAGCTGATCCGCCTGATCCGCAAGGACGACAAGCTGGCCGACGTGCCGATCATGGCGGTGACCGCTTATTCGGCGCGCGGCGACGAGGAGCGAATCCGCGCGGCGGGCGCTCAGGCCTATGTGTCGAAGCCGATTTCGGTGGTGAGGTTCGCTGAGACCGTCGACCGGCTGCTCGGCATTGACGTTGACGAGGACGACCCGAGCGGAGAATCGCCGCGAAGCTGGGCCAATGAAGGCGCCGACGAACCCGGCGTCGGCGAGCCTGGCGGCGAGGAAATCTGAGCGGCGCGGAGGCCGCTGCAGCCTATTTAATCTTCGCTTCCTTGAACTCGACGTGCTTGCGCGCCTTCGGGTCGTACTTCTTGAAGCTCAGCTTCTCGGTCTGAGTGCGCGGGTTCTTCTTGGTCACGTAGAAGAAGCCCGTGTTGGCGCTGCTGACGAGCTTGATCTTGACCGTTGCCGGCTTGGCCATCGGATAAGTCCCAATTTATCAAAAAGAAAAGCGGCTCAACCAGCCGCTTGCAGTAGCGGTTCCATGGCGAACGGTCCGGATTCTGTCAACTGATACGGACTCGTAACGGCTGCTTAACTTTCTTGAGAGACCCTCCGTTTGACAGGAGGGAGTTTATGGCAATTGACCCGCTCGCCAATGTGCGGATGCAGGTCGGCCTGCGCGTCGCCGAAATTCGCGAACGCGGTCCCCGGCTGTCGCCGCTCGATCTCCATTCGAGGATGGATGTGATCCGCCAGCTCGCCGCCGCGCACGGGCTTGCGGCGCTCGAGGGCCTGGCCCGCTGCTCGGCGCAGCTCGCGCTTCTGCCCGGGCACCGCGTCGCGATGCAGACGTGCCTCGAGCATGTCGACGAGGCGCTCGACAGCCATTCCGAGCGCGACTGCGCGACGATCCTCGCCGCGCTCGCTGTCCGCCTGCACTGACACCCTAGGCCGCTTCATGCATTAGAGGCGCGATGCGCGCCTTCTCGCAGCTGCTCGACGATCTAGTCTACACGCGCTCGCGCAACACGAAGCTCAAGCTGATCGGCGATTATCTCAGGGAAACTCCGGACCCCGATCGCGGCTACGGTCTCGCCGCGCTGACTGGAACGCTCGACATCCCGCACGTCAAGCCGGCGGCGATCCGCGGGCTCGTCGAGGAGCGCATCGACCCCGTCCTCTTCTACATGAGCCGCGATTATGTCGGCGACACTGCCGAGACGGTCGCACTGCTGTGGCCGACCCCGCCGGGCGAGCCACCCGAAGTCGACGACGCGACCATCAGCATCAGCGCGGCCATCGAGCGGTTGCGCTCGGCTTCCAAGTCCGATGCGCCCGCTGTGCTCAGCCGAATGCTCGACCACCTCGACGCGTCGGGCCGGTTCGCTTTGCTCAAGCTGGCGCTCGGTGAGCTTCGCGTCGGCATCAATGCGCGGCTCGCCAAGCAGGCGCTGGCGCAAGCCTTCGAGCTTGAGCTCGATGCGGTCGAGGAGGTGTGGCACGGCCTGGGGCCGCCGTTCGCCGAGCTGTTCGATTGGGCAGAAGGGCGCGCCGAGCAGCCGGCGGCAGTCGATGTACCTGTGTTCCGGCCGTTCATGCTCGCTCACCCGCTGGAGGAGACGCGGGTGTCGCTCGACGATTATGCGGCGGAGTGGAAGTGGGACGGAATCCGCGTCCAGTTGGTCCACGCCGGTGGGCAGACGCGAGTCTACAGCCGCACCGGCGACGATGTGTCGATGAGCTTTCCCGAGATCGCCGTGGCATTCCGCACCCCCGGCGTGCTCGACGGCGAATTGTTGGTCCGGGGGTCCGACCAGGGCGTCGCCGACCTCCACGGCGGCGCCGCGGCGAGCTTCAACGCGCTACAGCAGCGGCTCGGGCGCAAGAACGTCAGCCAGAAGATGCTGGCCTCCTATCCGGCGTTCGTACGGCTTTACGATATCCTCTTCGACGGCGGCGAAGACCTGCGCTCCCTGCCCTGGATCGAGCGGCGCCAACGGCTCGAGCCCTTCGCCACCGGGCTCGATCCGG
>DATDDW010000346.1:0-7772 GCA_036523615.1 Sphingomicrobium sp. | reverse complement strand
CTTGAGGCCGACCGCCTCGGCGAGCGTCTGGAGCGCGCTTTCCGGCTCGGCAAGAAAATCCTCGTAGCGCACGATCCTGACTCCAGGCAGCGCCGCAAACTCGTTGAGGAAAGCGACGATCGACGGGATTCCGCCGTGAGGGTCCCAGACGAATCGTTCGAGCGGCTGAGCGGCGAGCCGGCGCCGCGCCGCATCGCGACTGCGGTGGTTCAGATGGTGGTAGCGCGACACGGCAATGTCGCCCGGATGGCGGGCGAGCAGGACCACCTTCTTTCCCGTGTAATCCTTAGCGTCGACTTCGATCTCGTCAGGTCGCCGCATCGCGTCGCCGGCATGGGTGAACAGCACGCGCAGCGCGCCCGTGGGCGCGTTCCGCAGCTCCGCGAATTCGAGAAGGCTTCGCTCATCGATCCCGAACCGGCGCTGGTACAGATGCGCGAGCATCGCCCGGACGAATGTCCGGCCCGACTTGGGGAAGGAGACGACCACCGAGTCTGCTTCGGCGAGCCACGCCGAATCGCGCAGGTCCCGCTTCAGCCGCAGCGCCGCCGACCCCGGGACGAGCCGAAGCAACTGTGCCGCGGCGAGCTTCACGACATTGGTCAGAGACGTTCCGCGATCACGCACGCTCCGCGCTCCTAGCGAAGCGTCGGCGGCACTGCTAGCCGAGCGGCCATGCGGCCGATCGCCGAATATCAGGAGATGGATCGGGAGCGCTTCGTGCGCGAGATTGTGCCCCGGGCGGAGCCGGCGGTGCTGCGCGGCCTGGTTACTGAATGGCCGACCGTTCAGGCAGCGAAACAAGGCGACGAAACGCTTGCCGAGTTCCTGCGCGGCGCCTCCTCGAACGAGCCGTTTGAAGCCTGGTTTGGAGCGCCGGAGATCGAAGGGCGGTTCGGCTACAACGAGGAGTTCGACGGCTTCAACCACGAGCGGAAGCTCGCCACGGTCGACCAGCTGCTCGACCTGCTCCTGCGCCAGAGAGGCGAGGCGCAGCCCTACTCGATGTACGCGGGCGGCGTTCCCATACGGCGGCACCTGCCTGGCCTGCTCGAGCGCATTCCGGTGCCATTGCTCGATACTTCGAAAGCGACGCTGATCTCGCTCTGGCTAGGCAACCGGACGCGGACCGCCGCGCACTGGGATTTTCCGCAGAACCTCGCCTGCGTCGTTGCCGGACGCCGTCGCTTCACCCTGTTTCCAACGGACCAGCTGCCGAACCTTTATGTCGGACCTCTCGATTTCACGCTGGCAGGACAGCCAATCAGCCTCGTCGATATCGACTCGCCCGACTTGAAGCGCTTCCCTCGTTTCGCCGAGGCGCTCGACGCGGCCCAGACGGCCGAGCTTGGATCCGGCGACGCAATCTATATCCCGAGCTTGTGGTGGCACGCCGTGCACTCGCTCGACGAGCTCGGGGCGATGATCAACTTCTGGTGGCGCGACACCGAGCCGCCGCTGCTTTCGCCGCTCAACGCGCTCTATCATTCGGTGATCACAATGAAGAATCTGCCCGCGAACGAGCTCGCGGCGTGGCGGGTGTTCTTCGACCATTACATCTTCGGCGACAACGGCGACCCGGCAGAGCATCTGCCCGAGCCCGCGCGCGGGATCCTCGGGAAGAGGACTCCCGAACTGGTCGCGCGGGTCAAGAAACTGCTGATCGACGCGCTCACCCGCTAGGTCAGCGCGGCGGCAGCAGGAACTGGAGCGGCAACGCTACGCGCGACGCCCAGCTGATTTCATTGTGCTTTTGCCCGGGGAAGCTGAGGCTGAGGCTGTTGGACCATTGGCGATAGCCGCGCCCAGCGACCACCGCGTCGACGCGGTCCTGGTAGCGCGCGTAGATCGCATCGAGCGTCTCGCTGCCGTGGTCGAAATAGAGCCGGTGCGTGCGCGGATCGGGCAGGGCAGGCGCGAGATAGCGCTCGAACGCGGAGGAGACGACCTCGTACTCGCCCTCGCTCACCGACTGGCCGTTGGGTTTCATGAACAGCGGCCAGTGGGTCGACAACATTCCCGCGGCACCGAAAATCTGCGGATATTCGTCGACGGCGTAGAGCGAGATCAGCGAACCCATCGACGAGCCCATGATCACCGTGTCGGCTGGACCGGTGCGCACGTTGAAGCGCTTGTCGATCATCGGCCTCAATTCGCGGACGATGAACTTCAAATAGCCGTCCGACAGCGGATCGCCGCCGTAAAGCGCGCGGACCTTCTCCCGATAGTCGCTGGGCAAGCCGTTGAACGCTTTGCTCGGAACATATTCCTGCAGGCGCTTGGGCGTGTTCCAGATGCCGACGACGATTGTCGGTCGCACCCTCTTTTCGCGGATCAGCCGGTCGAGGTTCTCGTCGATCTGCCATTCCATGCCGTAACCGGCAGTGTTGGTATCGAAGAGGTTTTGGCCGTCGTGCATGTAAAGCACGGCGGACTTCGCGCCGTGCGCCTGGTAGCCCGAGGGGAGCCAGACGACGACGCGGCGCGGGTCGGCATATTTCGACTGAAGAATGCCAAGGTCGATGATCGTCCCGGCGCTGACGTGGACCGGCCCGAGCGGCTCCGCCGCGGCGACGGGCGCTGCCAAGGCGAATGATAGGAGCAAGGCCGCCAGGCGGGCGATCATTCGATCGCTTCGATCAGCGCTGCGCGTGGCCCCAGCTCATCCTGCTTCACCGCATCAGTCGTGATCAACGCCCGTCCAGACTGCCGGAAAGGCACAGGGCGCGACGAAAGGTTGAAGGTGCAGAGCAAGCGCGATCGCTCATCGCGGCGCTCGAACACCAGCTTTTGTTCGCCGGCCTCGATGATCCGCATCGATCCGTCGCGAAGCACCGCATGAGCGCGGCGGAGCTTTAGGCACTCGCGGGTGAAGTGAAGGAGCGAGCTTGGGTCGTCCTGCTGCCGGTCGACGGCGAGGGCCGCATGGCCGGCTCCGAGAGGCAGCCACGGCTCGCCCGCCGAGAAGCCGGCATTTGGCTGATCGGACCGCCACGGCATCGGTGTGCGCGCGCCGTCGCGGCTCAGCGTGTGGGGCCAGTTAGCGATCGCCTCGGGATCCTGGAGGCGGTCGAACGGAACGTCGACCTGCGGCAACCCCAGTTCCTCGCCCTGATAGACGATGATCGACCCGCGCAGCGTCGTCAGCAGGAGCATCTTCGCCCGGGCGAGCGCGACGCAGTCGCCCCCGTCGCACCAGCGCGAGATGGCGCGCGGCGCGTCGTGATTCTCGAACGCCCAGGTCGGCCAGCCGGCGTTTTCGGGCCACTCCCGAGCAACCCGCGCGACCAGCTCGGGGGTCAGCTCGTCGGCATAAAGGAAGTCGAAGCCGTAGGCGCTGTTGAGCCGCTGCTCACCCTCGGTGAACGCGTGCAATTCCCGGAGCGCGTGGTCCCCGCCGACCTCGGCCAGCGTGAAGCGCCCATCATAGCTATCCGTGACCTCGCGCAACCGCCCCAGGAACCCGACGATGTCGGGGTGCGACTGGTTGTAAAGGTGCTGTTGGTAATCGAACGGACGCATCCGCTTCCCGCCCGGCGGGGCCGGCGGGTTGTCGCGCAATTGCGGGTCGTGCATCGCAAAGTTGATCGCGTCGAGGCGGAAGCCGTCGACGCCGCGATCCAGCCAGAATCGCGCCACGTCGAGCAGCGCATCCTGAACGGCCGGGTTGTGCAGGTTGAGGTCCGGCTGCCAGGGCAGAAAGTTGTGCAGATAATATTGGCCGCGGTGCGAGTCCCATGTCCACGCCGGTCCAGCGAACACCGACTGCCAGTTGTTCGGCGGCGACCCATCCGGCTTGGCATCGGCCCACACGTACCAATCCGACTTCCCGTTGTTGCGGTTTAAGCGGCTTTCCTGGAACCACGGATGCTGGTCGGAACTGTGCGAATAAACCTGGTCGATGATGACCTTGAGCCCAAGCGCGTGGGCGCGTTCGACCAGCTTGTCGAAATCGGCCAAAGTGCCGAAGACCGGATCGACGTTGCAATAATCGGCGACGTCGTAGCCGAAGTCGCGCATCGGCGAGGTATAGAAGGGCGACAGCCAAATCCCGTCGACGTTGAGGCTCGCGACATAGTCGAGGCGCCCGGTGATCCCCGCGAGGTCGCCGATCCCATTGCCGTCGGTGTCGGCGAAGCTACGCGGGTAAATTTGATAGATGGCTGCGCCGCGCCACCAAGGGTGCGGCGCCGAGGATGTCGCCGAGGATGTCGCCGCTTCCTCAGCGAGCATTGCACACCGCATAGCCGAGCGCGGGCAGCTCGACGCTAATCGTGCCCGGCGCATCCGCTGTGAGGGGGCAGACGCCGGCGAGCACCTCGAACTCCTTCGAGCGGGTTTCGACGCGGACATGTTGCTGGACCGGTTCGGTCGAGGTGTTGAACAGGAGAACCATCTCGCGGCCGGTGCCCGGCTCGAACCGCGAGACGGCGAACAGCCCCGGCTTGTCCGACGAATAACGGATCATCTGCAGGCCTCGGGTGAGCGCCTTGTGGCTGGTGCGGATCTTCGCCAGCTCCGCGATCTCGCGATAAAGGGGGTGATCGGGGTTGAAATTGCCCTGCGCCGTCGTCGAGCGCGTGCCGAGCAGCCGCTCGGAATTGTAGCTGGCGACCTTGCTTGCGAACATGTCCTGCCGAGCCTGCTGGTCACCGCCGGCGCCGACGAAGCCCTGCTCGTCGCCAGAATAGATGGTGGGCACCCCGCGCAGGGTCAGCAGCATCGCGTGACCGAGCATGTCGCGGCGCAGAAGCTCGGCATCACCGATCTTGGGAGCGAAGTGCGCGACCAGCATTGGGAAGCGGCCGGCGTCATGGTTGCCGAGGAAGGTCGGCAGCCGCAACGCGGCCGCAGCGCCACCCTCATAGAGTGCGTCGGCGCGGAACAGCTTGGCCAACTCGTCCGTGCCGGCAACTCCCGACACGACGTCGACCACGGCGCGCGTGAAGGAAAAGTCGAGCACGCTCGGCAGCTTGTCGACCCGCGTGTTCTCGGCGGTGTGCGCCGGGTCCATGTCGCCGGTCGCGACCTCGCCGAAAATGTGGAAGTTGGGGATCCCGTTCTTCCGAGCGCGGGCGAGCATCGCCGGAACGAACTTCTGCCAGAACTCAGGATTGACGTGCTGCGCGGTGTCGATGCGGAACCCGTCGACATGGTACTTGTCGATCCAACCCCCGAATATCTCGATCATGCCCTGGACGACGCGCGGGTTCTCGGTGAACACGTCGTCCAGACTGGAGAAATCTCCCATGGTGCTGGATTCGCCGCGGAATTCGCTGTTACCGCGGTTGTGGTAGTAAATTGGGTTGTTGAGCCACGCGGGAACTTTGATGTTCCGCTCACCCTCGGGGACACGGACGGTATAAGCGTAGTTCGGGTCCTTCAGCTTCGCGAAGTTGGCTGCGCTTCCGTCTTTCTCGCCGGTGAAGCCTGGATTGGTCCGCGGGCCGTTGACGCCGCCACGACGCTGGTACGGATAATCGGCGACGCTTCGATAGGGGCAGTCGAGCTGGCTCTTGCATTCGGCGAGCTGGATCACGTCGGCAGTGTGGTTGACCACGATGTCCATGTAGAACTTCATGCCGCGCGCGTGCGCTGCATCCACCAGCGCCTTGAAGTCGGCGTTGGTGCCGAAATGCGGATCGACCTGCGTGAAGTCGGTGATCCAATAGCCGTGGTAGCCGGCGCTTTCCTGTCCCGGTGGGCCTTGCACCGGCTTGTTCTTGAAGACCGGCGCCACCCACAAAGCCGTCGCGCCAAGACCCTGGATATAGCGCAAGCGGCTGGTCAGCCCTTTGAGGTCGCCGCCATGATAGAAGCCGGTGCTCGTCGGGTCGTAGCCGGTCTTCAGCCGGTCGCCGTTGAGGCCGCCGCGGTCGTTCGACGGATCGCCGTTCTCGAACCGGTCGGGCAGGACGAAATAGATGACCTCGTCCTGCGGCAGCCGCGAGCGATAATCGCCGTGCGCCGCGGAGGCGGCGGCAAGCAGCGCAAGAGCAGCAGGCAAGGCCATCAGGCGGGGATCAGCTCGCGCTTGACCGGCGCGAACTTGCCGACGAACGCGCCATGATCGAGCCATTGCGACACTTCAGCGACGTGCGATTGCTCGAGCCCGTCGAGAAATTCCTTGAGCCGCGGTTCGGGGAGCAGGTCGGCGATCGGGTGATAGCTCTCGGGTATGACGTTCTGCCCGATCAGCACCTGGATCCAGGCGCGGGCGTCGAACAGCTCGTCGAAGCTCGCCGTCACGCGCGCCGAAGAGCGGAACTGGTCGATCTTGTGCTGCAGTTCGGGCGGCACCTCCATTGCCCGAAGCTCGTCCCAGAAGGGCTCACCTTCGCGCTGGTTGGCGTGATAGTGGAGGATGATGAAGTCGCGGATGCGCTCCATCTCCCACGCGCTTCGCGCATTGTAATCGTCGCGCGTTGCCTGGCTGATCTCGCCGGCGGGAAGCAGATCGAGCAACCGGTTGATCGCGGTCTGGATGAGGTGGATCGACGTCGATTCGAGCGGTTCGATAAAGCCCGATGAAAGGCCGATCGCGACGACATTGCGGATCCACGTCTTGCGCCGGCGGCCGGTGACGAAGCGGATCGTGCGCGGATCGGCCATCGCCTGACCGTCGAGGTTGGCGAGCAGGGTCGCGGCGGCTTCGTCTTCGCTGAGCCGCGCCGATGAAAAGACGTAGCCGTTGCCGATGCGGTGCTGGAGCGGAATGCGCCACTGCCACCCGGCGTTGCGCGCGATCGAGCGAGTGAGCGGCATCAGCGGATCGACGCGCGCGCAGGGCACGGCGATCGCGCGATCGCACTGCAGCCAATGGGTCCAGTCCTCGAATCCAGCTTCGAGCTCCTGCTCGATCAGCAGCCCGCGAAAGCCCGAGCAGTCGATGAATAGGTCGCCTTCGATCTTCGTGCCATTGGCGAGCAGGACCGCGGCGACGTCGCCATTCTGCTGGTTGCGCTCGACGGCGACGATCTTGCCCTCCTGCCGAACGACTCCGCGCTTCTCGGCGAATGCCCGCAGGAATTTGGCATAGAGGCTCGCGTCGAAATGATAGGCGTAGGGCAGGGGCGGGGCGACGCTGCCGGGCGGCCGATCGACGTGCGCGAAGCGGTTGCCGGCGATGGCGATCGTGTGAAGGATGTAGTGACCGAGCGGCTTGGCGATGCCCAGCTTGCGGCCGCGCAGCCAGTAATGATGGAACGGCACGACGCCGAGCGCGCTGCCGACGAGGCCGAAGGCATGGACATAGGCTTCGTCGGGCTTGCCCCAGCCGTCGAAGGCGATGCCGAGCTTGTACGTGCCGCCGGTCGCAGCGAGGAACTCGGCCTCGTCGATCCCCAATGACTGATTGAACAGGGCGATGGAGGGGATCGTCGCTTCGCCGACGCCGACGATCCCGATCTCGTCGGATTCGACCACGGTCACCGACATGCCGGGCAAGCAGAACTGGCCGAGCGCGGCCGCAGTCATCCATCCCGCCGTTCCGCCGCCAACGACGACGATCCGGCGCTGAGGTGTCTCGCTCATGACTTTCGTTCTCCGGGGCGGCGGTTGGTGCTGACGCCGCCGCGCCCGTTTCAGATCAGGAGCCGCGCTCGCCGCGCTGCGTCGGCGGCGGCGGAGGCGGAGGCGGAGGTGGCGGCGGCGGAGCCATTTCCGGCGGCGGCGGCGGCGGTGGAGGCGGCGGCGGCGGAGGTGGCGGCGGCGGGGCCGAACGCGCACCGAACTTGTAGGTCGCGCCGAGCATCCAGCGGCGGCCGTACCGC